>CAWUOG010000369.1:0-3438 GCA_963923875.1 uncultured Alphaproteobacteria bacterium | reverse complement strand
GCGCGTCTCGAAGGGTGTGAACGAGCACCTTGTTCGTGGCTCATCCTTCGAGACGGCGCTTCGCGCCTCCTCAGGATGAGGTCATTGCCGCCCGCGGCAGGCGTCACCGGCTGTCCTGGAGCACGTCCTTGATCTTCTCCAGGGTCTTGGCGCGCTTGTCGGTCCAGCCCTGTTCGTCGTAGTTGGCGATCCTGATCTGCGACATCGGCGGCAGGCTGCCGGGCAGCCTGGCGAGGTCGAGATCGGCGCGGGTCGGCCGGCGGAAGGTCTCGGCGAGGATCATCTCGCGCACGTCCTTGCGATTGATGAAATCGACGAAGACCTTGGCGTTCTCGGTGTTGGGACCGCCCTTGACGATGGCGACGCCCTCCATCGAGAAGGTCGTGCCGTCAGACGGGTAGACGACCTTCACCGGCGCGCCGCCCTTGGCCCACAGAGGGCCGGCATATTCCAGCGAGATGCCGAGCGGATATTCGCCGTTGCCGACGCCCTGGAAGACCAGCGACGAGCGGTTCAGCACTTTCATGTTCCTGAACAGGTCGCCCACCTTCTTCCAGCCGGCATCGCCGCCGCCCCATAGATCGACCAGCATGGTGACGGTGGCGTAGGCCGAGCCCGAATTGGCCGGGTCAGTGAAGGCTATCTTGCCCTTCCATTTCGGATCCAGCAGATCGGCCCAGCTCTTCGGGCCCTGTCCATCGGGAACCAACTTGGTGTTCTGCAGGATCACCAGCAGATGGAGATTGTTTCCGATCCAGAGATCGTCGGGGTCGCGATACTCCGCAGGGATAGCGTCCTTGTTCTTCGAGGCGTAGGGCAGAAACAGCGCCTTGTTGGTCTGCAACAGCGAGCGACTGACGCCCCAGATGATGTCGCCGAGCGGATTGGCTTTTTCGGCCTGCAGCCGGCGGATCACCACGCCGGAGCCCGCGGCGACCGGTTCGACCTCGATGCCAGTCTCCTTCTTGAAGGCCGCAAACACCAGGTCATTCAGCGTGCTCTCATTGGAGGTGTAGACGACCAGCTTTTTCTGCGCCCAGGCCGCCGAGCTTGCCACAGAACTGGCCGCCAGTGCCGAGACCAGCGCGGCAGCCGCGACAACGGCACGGAAATTCACAATCTTCATGACGTCACCAATCCTTGGGCCCGATACTTCGGCTGCGGATTTGAGCCTGTCGCCGTCGCAGCGGCAATGTAGAATATCTAGGACGACGCCGTGGCTTCGATGGGGAGACACTGGTCTTCGGGAGACATGTTGGCGATCGGGAGGAAAAAATGCGGTCCATCGTGAGGATGGGCGCCGCGGCGAGTACGCTCGCGGCCGCCCTGATTTGTACGAGTAGCGTTGCGTATGCACAGAAGAGCGGCGGCATCCTGAAGATGTACCACCGCGACAACCCGCCGACCTTGTCGATCCATGAGTCGGCGACCAACTCGACCGTCATCCCGATCATGGGCGTGATGAACAATCTCGTGCTGTTCGACCAGAACAAGCCGCAGAACAGCGCGAGCGGCATCGTGCCCGACCTCGCCAAGTCGTGGAAATGGAGCCCCGATGGCAAGGCACTGACCTTCCAATTGCAAGAAGGCGTGAAGTGGCACGACGGCAAGCCGTTCACGGCACAGGATGTCGTCTGCACGTTCGACCTGCTGCAGGGCAAGAACGAGAACAACAAGCTGCGCGCCAACCCACGTGCCAGCTGGTACACCAACGTCGACAAGGTCACGGCCGACGGCGACCTGCTGGCGACGATCCATCTCAAACGGCCGCAGCCGTCGCTTCTCACCCTGCTCGCCTCGGGCTACTCGCCGATCTACGCCTGCCACGTACCAGCCGCGCAGATGCGCACCAAGCCGGTCGGCACCGGCCCCTTCAAGTTCGTCGAGTTCAAGCCCAATGAGGGAATCAAGCTCACGAAGAACACCGAGTACTGGAAAAAGGGCAAGCCCTATCTCGACGGCATCGAATTCACGATCGTGCCCAACCGCGGGACGGCGATGCTGAGCTTCGTTGCCGGCCGCTTCGACATCACTTTCCCCTGGGAAGTCACTGCCCCATTGCTGAAGGACGTCAAGGCGCAGCTGCCGGCGGTGCAATGCCAGACGACCTCGATGAACAACAGCACCAACTTGATCCTTAACCGCGACGCGCCACCCTTCAACAATCCCGACCTGCGCAAGGCGCTGGTCCTGGCGCTCGACCGCAAGGCCTTCATCGACATCATCAACCAGGGTGACGCGCAGGACGGTGGCACCATGCAGCCGGTGACCGACGGCGTGTGGGGCCTGCCGCCGAACCTGCTGCACGCCATCCCGGGCTACGGTCCCGACGTCGAGAAGAACCGCAACGAGGCGCGTGCGCTGATGGAGAAGGCGGGCTACGGGCCGAACAACCGGCTGAAGCTCAAGATCGCGACCCGCGGCATCTCGCTCTACAAGGACCCCGCGGTAATCCTCGCCGGCCAGCTCAAGGAGATCTACGTCGACGCCGACGTCGACATCATCGAGACGGCGCAGTGGTACCCCAAGGTGGCGCGCAAGGATTATCAGGTCGGCCTGAATACGACCGGCAACGGCGTCGACGATCCCGACCAGAACTACTACGAAAACTTCTCCTGCAAGTCGGAGCGCAACTACACCGGCTACTGCAATCCTGAAATCGAGAAGCTGTTCGATGTCCAGAGCCAGGAGACCGATCTCGAGAAGCGCAAGAAGGTCGTCTGGGAAATCGACAGCAAACTACTCGAAGACGGCGCGCGCCCCATCGTGATGTGGAACCGCGCCTCGATCTGCATGCAGCCCTACGTGAAGGGCTACGTCGCGAACGTGAACTCCGTCTACAACGGGTTCAGGTTCGAGGATGTGTGGATCGACAAGTAGACGGATGCGCACCTCCCCATTCAAATGGGGAGGTGTCACCGTCTTACGGTGACGACGGGGTGATGAGGCAACGCGGCCCATGCCTCCTCCGCCCCCGAAGACGCGGCCCCCCGATGACGGGGAGGAAATCTAAAGCACGTGAATACCCTCGGGATGGAAGCGGACGGACACTGCCTGGCCCGCGTCCATCGCCGGCCGGCGGTAATGGTCGGTGGCGGCGACCTGCAGGCGCGAGCCGCCGAGTTCCACGACATAGTCCGTCTTCTCGCCTAGAAACGTACGCCGCGCGATCCGGCCGGGCCCGCCAGCCGCGGCGATCTCGATCATCTCCGGACGGATCACCAGCCGGACGCTCTGGCCGGCGGCGCGGCCAGTCGCCAGCGCTACCCTCACGCCTTCGATCTCGACCTCGCCAGCCGACAGGACCTTGCCGTCGACAAGGTTGGCGCGGCCGATGAAACGAGCGACGAACTCGCTGACTGGCCGGTAGTAGAGATCGTGCGCGGTGCCCTGCTGCACCGCCTGGCCGCGATCCATCACGGCGATGCGGTCGGAAAT
>CAWUOG010000368.1:0-3442 GCA_963923875.1 uncultured Alphaproteobacteria bacterium | reverse complement strand
TAGCCCGTGATGATGCTGGCACCCTTGATCATGGCGTCGGTCATCTGGGTGTGGAAATCGAGCGCCACGGCGATCGGCACGTCGGGCGCGATCCTGCGGATGCGGTTCAGCAACTCGCCTTCACCGTCGTCGTAGTGTTCGGCCACCATGGCGCCGTGCAGGGCGAGCAGGACGGCGTCGCAGCCCTTCTTCACTTCATCGACGATCGCCGTCGTCATCTGTTCGTAGGCGGCCCTGGTCACCAGGCCGGAAGGATGGGCGGAAGCCGCCATCGGTACGGTAAATTCGGCCCCGGCCTTGCGGGCCACCTCGATGAAACCGCCGAGCGAAGTGTTGGTGCCTTCGGACTCCTTGATTGCGACAGAACCGCTCAGGGAACCGGCTCGGGCGAACGACTCGATGGGGGTGGGCAGGGGCGAAAACGTGTTGGTCTCGTGCATCATCATTGCAACTACGAACTTCCGCGCCACTGAGTCTCTCCTTCGAGCTTCTTAAGTCTTTGAACAATCTATAGAAATTGCTTCCACATAAGTGTTGCACTGACTGCAAGGCTGCTGCGCGTAATCTTGTGCGTTGCAAAACGGCAACACCATTCGTGCATCCAGAACCGGAGTTAAATCAGTGAATTTATGGGGATTTTTTACCTCTTGCATTCTCTTCGCAGGTGCACCATTCTGAGTGGGCAACAACTTCGGTTGTTGTATGCCCGTCTTGGGCGTTTCCTCCCTAAACTCGGGCCGTGCTTGTCACGGCCCCTTTTTTTTGGCCGCGCTCTGCTTCGGACTGCCTGAAGAAGTGGCGTGCCTATTCGGCAGCCAGTGAGCGGGGGCCAAGAATTTGGAGGGCCTGATCGCCGAGATCGACCATCAATTCGGACATAAGCCCCTGGATCGAGCGGAATCCGGCACTTCTTTCGTGCCGGGCTTCGTCCATGTAGAGGGCACGATTGATCTCGATCTGCAAAGCGTGCCGACCGACTGACGGGCGGCCGTAGCGCTGGGTGGTAAACCCGCCGGCATAGGGCTGATTGCGATGCACCCTGAGGCCGCGCGCCGTCAGGAAGCGCTGTGCGGCGTCGATCAATTCGGCGAAGCAGGCTTCGCCGTGGTTGTCGCCCAGCACGATATCGACTCGATGCTCACGGTCGCGCGGGCCCACGCCTGCGGCACTGGACGGCATGGAGTGCGCGTCGACCAGGAGCACGCCGCCGAACATCGCGTAGGTCTGTTGGACCAGCATCGACAAGGTGACGTGATAGGGCCGCCAGCAGGCTTCCAGACGTCGTTCGATCTCGTCGGCGGGGACGCGTGCCCGGTAGATGGCCTCGCCGCTTGCGGCGACCCTCGGGATCATGCCCAGGCCCGCGGCGACCCGGGTGGTACGATGATTCAATGGCCGAGGCAGGGGGCCCTCGAACATGCCTGGATCGAGCTCATAGGGTTCGCGGTTGGCGTCGACGTAGGAACGCGGAAAGCGCGCCGCCAGCAGCGGCATCCCGAGTTCGGGCGCGGCGGAAAATAGCTCGTCGACGAAGGCATCTTCTGCCCGCCTCAGGGAGGCCAGAGGCACCGCCGCCTGGGCGAGGAAGGGGGCAGGGTAGGTCGAACCGCTGTGCGGCGAGGCCACGACCACAGGCACCGACTGGCGCGCCGGCAGGCGGCAATCCAGAGCCTCGTGTTCCGTCACATGACCCGGCGACCTCATTTGGGACTCCATAGCCCCTGAAGGCTTTGGCGTCACGCTCGGCAAGGGGGTGGCCGGCACGGCCCGGCTGCGGCATCCGCAAACCGCGCTTGCCAAGGCGCGGGCCGGCGATGTAGACGAACCGCCTTCTCAGGCGATGGGCGCGTAGCTCAGCGGGAGAGCACTACCTTGACATGGTAGGGGTCACAGGTTCAATCCCTGTCGCGCCCACCATCGCCTGCACGAAGACATTGTCCGATTTCTTTTCCCTGTACTCGCACGACTTCGTTCGTGTGGCGTGCTGTGTCCCCCGCACCCGAGTTGCCGACGCCGGCTACAATCTCGCCGAGACGCTGCGGCTTGCCGCGCGCGGCGACAAGAGCCGGACGGCCATCATGGTGTTCCCTGAACTCGGCCTGTCGTCCTATGCCATCGAGGACCTGCTGTTGCAGGATTCTCTGCTCGACGAGGTCGAGCGTTCGATCGCCAAGGTGGTCGAGGCCTCACGCAAGCTCTTTCCGGTACTGATCGTCGGCGCACCTCTGCGCTTGACCGGACGGCTCTACAACACCGCGATCGTCATCCATCGCGGCGCCATTCTCGGCGTGGTACCCAAGACCTATCTGCCGAACTACCGCGAGTTCTACGAAAAGCGGCACTTCGTGTCGGGCATCAACGTGATCGATCGCGAAATCGCGCTGGCCGGCCAGACCGTGCCATTCGGCACCGACCTGCTGTTCCGCTCGACGGGCTCGGTGCCGATGACGTTCCACGTCGAAATCTGCGAGGACATCTGGATGCCGATCCCGCCATCGAGCCATGCGGCTCTGGCGGGCGCGGAGTTGCTACTGAACCTGTCGGCCAGCAACATCACGATCGGCAAGGCCGAACTGCGCCGCCTGCTCTGCGGCAGCCAGTCGGCGCGCGCCAGCGCGGTTTATGCCTACTCGGCGTCCGGTCCGGGTGAATCGACCACCGACCTCGCCTGGGATGGCCACGCCGCGATCTACGAGTGCGGCGACCAACTCGTCGAATCGTCGCGGTTCGAGAAGGACTCGACCATCGTGCAGGCTGACGTCGACCTCGGCCGCGTTCGCCAGGAGCGCCTGCGCAACGGCGGCCTGGCCGAGAACGCCACGCAGGAGCGCGACCGGGTCGGCCGCTTCCGCCATGTCGTCTTTCAGCTCGAGGCGCCGAAGCAGAGCGTCAGGCTCGAGCGGGCGATCGAGCGCTATCCCTACGTGCCGTCGGATCCCAGCAAGCTGCGCGACAATTGCTACGAGGCCTACAACATCCAGGTCCAGGGGCTGGCGCAGCGGCTGCTGACCAGCCGGGTGAGCAAGGCAGTGATCGGCGTGTCGGGCGGCCTTGATTCGACGCAGGCCCTGTTGGTCTGCTGCCGCGCAATGGATCAGCTCGGCAAGTCGCGCAAGGACATCCTCGCCTTCACAATGCCAGGCTTCGGCACCTCGGATAAGACCTACAAGAACGCCTGGAAGCTGATGAAGGAGCTCGGCGTCACCGCCGGTGAGGTCGACATCAAGCCGTCGGCGATGGCGATGCTGAAGGAGATCGGCCATCCCTTCGCCAAGGGCAAGAAGGTGTACGACGTCACCTTCGAGAACGTGCAGGCGGGGCTGCGCACCGATTTCCTGTTTCGCCTGGCCAACCGGCATGGCGGCATGGTGGTCGGCACCGGGGACTTGTCGGAACTCGGCCTGGGATGGTGCACCTACGGCGTGGGCGATCACATGTCCCA
>CAWUOG010000367.1:0-3448 GCA_963923875.1 uncultured Alphaproteobacteria bacterium | reverse complement strand
CGATCGCGGGAGCCGGAAAGCTGCCGGCGGCAGCCATCGTGGTAGCGCTAACAGCAGTGCTCGCAAGCAGCTGGCGACGTGTAAGAGACATGCCGTTCCCTCCCATGGGATTTATTTATGGTCGGGAGCATAGGCTTATCTTCCACCCTCCGGCTAGAGGGGCGGACCCGGGGAATTGCGGTTCACGGTTTCGCTGCCGGGGTGCGGGACTTCCTCGACAACGAAAAAGAGCCGGAACGCGGTTCCGGCTCTTCGTCTGGGCGGTCTGGCGCCGGTCTTATTCGGCTGCCTGCTTGCCTTTGCCCTTGCCGAAGTCCGGCACCTGGGCGGCGGCCGCCGACAGGCGCGGCGAACTGGTCACCTTCAACGCCTCGGCGGCATCCTTGTTCTGCAGGATATTCGACATGATTGCCTGCTGGGCGCGCTCGAACACGCTGCGATTGTCGATCAGGAACTTCTGCGATTCGCGAAGCTTGGTGACGTAGCCGTTGATCTCGGGGACGACGTAGCGCGCCACCATGTCCCAGCTGCGGAAGGTGTTCTCCGGATTGGCCCAGTCGTGCACGAAGCCGACGACGGTTCCAAATCCGCCGCTCTGCTCGTAGACCGACTTGATCATCTTCACGAGATCGTCGGGCGTGCCGATCACGGCGGCCGAGCCCGGGGCGGTCATCGCTTCGATGGCGTGGTCGGTCGATTTGAACGCTGCCTGGTTCGGGCGCAGCGTGCCGGTCACATACTCGTTGTGCCAGCGGTAGAGGCCGTGGCGTGCCTCCTCGATCGCCTTCTCGCGCGTCTCGGCGATGTGCCAGTTGAGCAGCACGCGCCAGTTCTTGCGATCGACCGTGGTGCCCGCCTTCTTGGCGGCCGCTTCGGCGAAGGCCCACTGGGTCGGCAGCGCGGTCAGGCCCTCGGTCGACATCGAGCCCAGCGAGATGATGCCGATGCCATACTTGCCGGCCAGCGTCATGCCCGACGGGCTGATCTGCGAGGCAACGGCGAAGGGCATGTCCTCCTGCAGCGGCAGCAGCTGCAGCGCGGCATCCTGCATGGTGAACCATTCGCTCTTGTGGGTGACCCGTTCGCCCCTGAAGAGGCGGCGGATGACGCCGATCGCCTCGTCCTGGCGGTCGCGCTGGGTCATCGGGTCGATGCCGAGCGTGTGGGCGTCGGACGGCAGGGCGCCGGGGCCAGACCCGAAGATCGCGCGGCCGCCACACATCCAGTCGAGTTGCACCATGCGCTGGGCGACGTTGTAGGGATGGTGATAGGGCAGCGAGATCACGCCCGTGGCGAGCTTGATGCGCTTGGTGTGCTCGGCGGCGGCGGCGAGGAACATCTCGGGCGAGGCGATCATCTCCCAGCCGGAGGAGTGATGCTCGCCGCACCAGAATTCCTCGTAGCCGAGTTCGTCGAGATGCTGCACGAACTTGATGTCACGCCGGAACTGCAGCATCGGGTTTTCGCCGATGGGATGATGCGGCGCGAGGAACGCGCCGAAGCCGAGACGTGCCATGAATACCTCCCGAGCGTGATGACCGGAGGCGGAAGCGCCGGAGGTCTGAATCACGCGACCAAAACAAGGACGATGCGAAAAACGGCGTAACATGACGGAATGTCGGGGTCGACAAGGAGAGAGCGGATGGCCGATCTGAAGGGCAGGGTTGCGCTGGTGACGGGTGGTTCGCGCGGCATCGGCGCGGCCATCGCGATTTCGCTGGCCGATGCGGGCGCGTCGGTGGCGGTCAACTACCGGGAGAAGCAGCTCGAGGCGCAGTCGGTGGCCGACACTTTGCGCGGGCTCGGCGTCCGGGCGATGACGGTGCGCGCCGATGTCTCGAAAGCGGCCGAGGTCGCGGCCATGGTCGCCGCCGTCGAGCGCGAACTGGGCCCGGTCGACATTCTCGTGAACAACGCCGGCGTCGGGATCATCCGCAATGTCGAGGACCTCACCGAGGCCGACTTCGACACCACCATCGCCGTGAACCTGAAGTCGGTCTTCCTGTGCACGCAGGCCGTGCTGCCCGGCATGCGGGCGCGCAAGTGGGGCCGCATCGTCAACATCTCCTCGGGTGCGGCGCGCGGCGCGGGTGGCATCGGACCGCACTACAACGCATCGAAGGCCGGCATGGAGGGCCTGACGCGCGGCTACGCGGCGCGGCTGGTCAAGGACGGCATCACCGTGAACGCCGTGGCGCCGTCGCTGATCGAGACCGACATGGTGCGCGCCGGGCTGGCGTCGTCACCCGCGCGCATCCCGCTGGGCCGTTTCGGCAAGCCCGAGGAGTGCGCGGCGATCGTTCTCATGCTGGTCGGCAACGAATACATGACCGGGCAGACAGTGGCGCTCTCGGGCGGTATGTCTTTCCTCTAGGGGAGAGGCCGCGCCATTGAGCCAAAGACCTCACCCTGAGGAGCGGTCCGCAGGACCGCGTCTCGAAGGGTGGGCGAGTACCTTGCCTGTTCCCCATCCTTCGAGACGCGCGCTTTTGGCGCGCTCCTCAGGATGAGGTGGTTCGAATAGAGCGGACAACGGTCTCCGGAGGGAACACATGAATGAACTGAACAGGCGCTCGCTGCTGGCGCTTGCGGCGCTGGCGCCGCTGCCGGCGGCCGCGCAGGCCTACCCGAACAAGCCGATCAAGCTCGTGGTGCCCTATGCGCCGGGCGGCGGCGCCGACGGCGTGGCGCGCATCGTGGCGAAGCGGGTGAGCGAACAGATCGGCCAGGGCATCGTGATCGAAAACAAGGGCGGCGCCGGCTCGATCGTCGGCACCGACCAGGTCGCCAAGGCCGAGCCCGACGGATACACCCTGCTGCTGGGACAGTCGGGACCGATCTCGATCAATCCTGCCGTTTACAAGTCACTTCCCTACGATCCGATAAGGGACTTCGCGCCGGTCACCATGATGACGGGTTATCCGTACATCCTGGTGGTCAACGCCGACTTCCCCGCCAGGACGCTGCAGGAGTTCGTGGCGCTCGCGAAGGCCAAGCCTGGCACGATGAACTACGGGTCGACCGGCGTCGGTGCGGCGAACCATCTCGTCGCCGAGTTGTTCGACCGCAAGGCCGGCCTGCAGATCACCCACGTGCCCTATCGCGGCACGGCGCTGGCGGTCGCCGACCTGCTGGCCGGCACGCTCACCCTGGTGTTCGGCGATCCGGTGACCGTCCTGCCGCACCTGAAATCGGGCAAGTTGCGCGCGCTCGCGGTGACCAGCGCCCAGCGCTCGCCGGTCGCGCCCGAGGTGCCGACCGTGGCCGAGAGCGGCTATCCCGGTTTCGAGGCGCTGGCCTGGCACGGCATCCTCGCCCCGGCGAAGACCCCGCCCGCGATCGTCGACAGGCTGAATGCCGAGTTCGTCAAGGCGCTGGCCGATCCCGCGACCCGCGAGCTGCTGGTCAACCAGGCGCTCGCGCCCGTCGGCAGCTCGCCGCAGGCCTT
>CAWUOG010000366.1:0-3451 GCA_963923875.1 uncultured Alphaproteobacteria bacterium | reverse complement strand
TTGGGATAGGTCACCGGCGTCACGGTGTAGGAGGCCGACTGGACCAGGATCGTGTAGCCGTCGGGCTTGGCCCGGGCGACCGCGCCGGTGCCGATCGTGCCCGCCGCGCCCGGCTTGTTCTCGACAAGGAACGGCTGCCCCAGCGCATCGGAGAGATGCTGCCCGACCAGGCGCGCCATCGCGTCGGTGGCGCTGCCGGCGGTCAGCGGCACGACGATGTGCACCGGCTTGTCCGGCCAGTTCTGTCCGGCCGCAGCGCTGGCCACGAGCGACAGCGCGAGTGCCGCCGCCAGCATCCTGATCGATTTCATTGGGAGCCCTCCGACGGCTAGAATAGACAAAAAGGTCCCGGAGGAAACGAATGATCGGTCGCCGTGCACTCACGACAGGCGCGCTTGCGTCGGCGGCATTGCCGCGCGCGGCATCGGCGCAGGAGCCGTGGAAACCCAGCAAGCCGATCCGCCTGATCGTGCCCTACGGGCCGGGCGGCTCGGCCGACCAGGTGGCGCGTCTCTATGCCGAGCGCATCAGCGACCAGATCGGCCAGCAGATCATCGTCGAGGACAAGCCCGGCGCCTCGGGCGGCGTCGGCGCGGCGATGGTCGGCACCAGCGCGCCCGACGGCTACACGCTCCTGCTCTCGCCGACCGCGATCATGGCGATCACGCCGGGCGTGCGGAAGGTTCCGTACGATCCCGAGGCGCTGACCGCGGTCACCCGGCTGTCGACGCCGATCCTCGCCGTCACCATCACCAACAAGCTCGGCGCCAACAGCTGGCAGGAGTTTGTGGCGCTCGCCAAGGCGAACCCCGGCAAATACTGGTACGGCTCGTCGGGGCTGGGCACGATCACCCACCTGACCGGCGAGGTGCTGACCCGCGCCGCCGGCATCCAGATGCAGCACTCACCCTACAAGACCATCGTCGACGCCACCGGCGACGTGTTCGACGGCCGCATCCAGATGGTGTTCGACCCTTCCTTCGTGCCCTACGCCAAGGCCGGCAAGGTGCGCACCGTGCTGACCGACGGGCCGGCGCGGCTGACCGAGCTGCCGGACGTTCCCACCGCCCGGGAAGTCGGCCTCGACCTCAAGGGCTTCCGCGACCGCAGCTGGTTCGGGCTTTTCGCCCCGAAGGGGACGCCGCCCGAGGCGCTGAAGCGGATCTCCGACGAGGCCGCCCGGGCCGCCGCCCAGCCCGACCTGCAGCAGAAGCTCCTGATGGTGGCGCAGACCGCGCATCACCAGTCGGTCGAGCAGTTCGCCCAGCAGGTCGCCAGCGACAAGGTGTTCTTTGCCGCGCTCATCAAGGATCTGAACCTCAAGCTGGAGTAGACGGTCCGCCGGCGGCGGCTAACATGGCGACCATCGGGTTGCCGGAAGCGGTTCATCGGTTTCTTCAACCTCATCACGCAATAGCGGACACCGGTCATGGCAAAGAGCAGGAAGAGTTCGGGCAAGGCAACGCGCGGCCGCAAGGCGGCTGGCGCCGGCAAGCACAAGAAGGTCCGGGCGGCGAAGCCCGCGACCAAGAAGAAGGCCGCCGCCAGGAAGCCTCTCAAGTCGTCGCTCAAGCCATCGCCCAAGCCGTCCCTCGCGCGGGCCGTGATCCTCAAGGGCGCCGCGCGGCGGCCGGTGAAGGACCGGCAATCGGTCAAGCGCCTGCCCGGCGCCCGCCCCGCCCTGCACAAGGCCTCGTCGCTCGCCGCCAACATCTACGATCGCGACCTCGACAAGACCGCCGCCAACTACGCGACCCTGACGCCGCTGCAGTTCCTCGAGCGCAGCGCCTCGGTCTATCCCGACCATGTCGCGCTGGTGCACGGCAGCCGCCGCCAGAGCTGGTCCGAGACCTACCGGCGCTGCCGCCAGCTCGCCTCGGCGCTGGAGAAGGCCGGCATCGGCAAGGGCGACACCGTCACCATCATGGCGCCGAACATCCCGGAGATGTACGAGGCGCATTTCGGCGTGCCGATGACCGGCGGCGTACTGAACTGCCTCAACACGCGCCTCGACGCCGCGATGCTCGCCTTCATCCTCGACCACAGCGAGACCAAGGTGCTGCTGGTCGACCGCGAGTACCACAAGCCGATGAAGGAGGCGCTGGCCAAGGCGACGGTCAAGCCGCTGGTGGTCGATATCGACGACCCGATGTGCGATGACCGCGCCCCCATCGGCACCACCACCTACGAGGCCTTCATCGCCCAGGGCGACGCCGACTACGCCTGGCAGTATCCGGCCGACGAGTGGGACGCGATCTCGCTCAACTACACCTCGGGCACGACCGGCAACCCGAAGGGCGTGGTGTTCCATCATCGCGGCGCCACGCTCGCGGCCTACGGCAACGCCACGCAATGGCCGATCGGCCTGCACCCGCGCTACCTCTGGACCCTGCCGATGTTCCACTGCAACGGCTGGTGCTTCCCGTGGACGCTGGCGCTGGTCGCGGGCACCTCGGTCTGCCTCAGGCGCATCTCGGCCCGGCACATCTACGATTCGCTGGCCGACAACGACGTCACCCACATGTGCGGCGCGCCGATCATCATGCAGTTCATCATCGCCGCCACCGACGCCGAGCGCCGGCCGCTGAAGCGCCGGGTCGAGTTCATGACCGCGGCCGCCCCGCCGCCCGCCGCGGTGCTGGAGGCGCTCGAGAAGGAGAACTTCCGCGTCACCCACGTCTACGGCCTGACCGAGGTCTACGGCCCGGCGACGGTGTGCGCCTGGCACGAGGCGTGGGACGCCCACGATTCGACCGAGCGCGCCCGGCTCAAGGCGCGCCAGGGCGTGCGCTACACCGCCGAGGACGGCGTCACGGTGATGGATCCGATCTCGATGAAGGAAGTGCCGCGCGACGGAAACACCATGGGCGAGGTCATGTTCCGCGGGAACCTCGTCATGAAGGGCTACCTCAAGAATCCCAAGGCCACCAGGGAAGCCTTCGAGCATGGCTGGTTCCACTCGGGCGACCTCGGCGTGCTGCACGAGGACGGCTACATCGAGCTGCGCGACCGTTCCAAGGACATCATCATCTCGGGCGGCGAGAACATCTCCACGATCGAGGTCGAGGGCGTGATCATAAAACATCCCGCCGTGGCGAACGTCGCCGTGGTCGCCAAGCCCGACGAGAAGTGGGGCGAGACGCCCTGCGCCTTCGTCGTGCTGAAGCCCGGCGCCCAGGCCACGGTCGAGGACATCATCGCCTACTGCCGCGCCAACCTCGCCTCGTACAAATGCCCGCGGCACATCGTCTTCCGCGACCTGCCGATGACGTCGACCGGCAAGGTGCAGAAGTTCGTGCTTCGGGAATGGGCGAAAGCCGCCTGAAATCGGCACCGTGCGAGCCCTGGGCTTCGCCGCTGCGCGGCGACCAGCGCGGCGGGACGCGCTTAGCCCCACGGGCTCGCCGTCGCGCAGCTTCGCTGCGCGCTGAATGGGCCAAGGCGGCTTAGC
>CAWUOG010000365.1:0-3459 GCA_963923875.1 uncultured Alphaproteobacteria bacterium | reverse complement strand
AGGATCAGCAGCGAATTGACCGCCGCCGCAAAACGACCATATCCATTGGCAAGGTTCATCGTCCCGCTTCCGGAGCCCTTTTGAGCGCCCCCAATCCAACCAGCCCCAATCCACCCGGCCCCGGCCCGATCGTTCGCCTGAGCGACGTCCATCTCGACATGGCAAGCGATGCCGGCACGGTCAATATCCTGCGC
This sequence comes from uncultured Alphaproteobacteria bacterium, assembly GCA_963923875.1. GTDB lineage: Bacteria > Pseudomonadota > Alphaproteobacteria > Reyranellales > Reyranellaceae > Reyranella. Next base: position 3,265 of record CAWUOG010000365.1, on the reverse strand, counting down.
GGCATTACTCTCGATATCTCCGGTGGCGAGATCACGGCGGTGGTCGGTCCCTCCGGCGCCGGCAAGTCCAGCCTGATGATGGTGGCGGGCGGTCTCGAGCGCGCCAGTTCGGGCAGAGTCGAAGTGGTCGGCCGTGATCTCGGCCCGCTCGACGACGATGCCCGGGCGCGCCTGCGCCGCGATCATCTCGGCATTGTTTTTCAGGGCTTTCATCTCATTCCGACCATGACGGCACTCGAGAACGTCGCCTTGCCGCTGGAATTCGCCGGCCGCGGCGATGCCTTCGACCTTGCGTCGTCGGCCCTCGAGCGCGTCGGACTCAAGGCGCGGCTCGGCCACTATCCTGCTCAGCTCTCGGGTGGCGAGCAGCAGCGCGTTGCCGTAGCGCGCGCTTTCGTCGGTCGGCCCAGGCTTTTATTGGCCGATGAGCCGACCGGAAATCTCGACGGGGCCACCGGCAAGCAGGTCATGGATCTGCTGTTCGAACTGGCGCGCGCCGACGGAGCCACGCTCATTCTTATCACCCACGATATGGGCCTGGCGGCGCGCTGCGACCGCATCCTGCGGCTGGCCGACGGCATCGTTGTGGGCGACGAACGCACCGAAGCGGCGCTGGCCGCCCAATGAACCTGGCCACCGTCCGGTTGGCGCTGACCCTGGCGCGGCGTGAGATGCGCAGCGGTCTCGGCGGCTTTCGTCTGTTTATCGCCTGCCTGGCACTCGGCGTTGGGGCGATCGCCGCGATCCTGTCCTTCAGCCGTGCGGTCGAGGAGGGGTTGCGTGCCGACGCCCGGGAGATCCTGGGCGGCGACGTTGCCGTATCGGTGCTCTATCGCGACGCCACGCCGGAGCAGATTGCGTTCATGGCCACGCAAGGCGAGCCGACGCACTGGGTCGACAGCCGGACGATGGCGCACCCGGTGAAGGACGACGGTCGGGCCGCCCTGGTGCAATTGAAGGCGGTCGAACCCGGCTATCCGCTCTACGGTCAGGTCGAGCTGCAAGGTGGCGGCTCGCTGGCCGACGCGTTGGCCAGGCGTAACGGCGTCTGGGGCGCGGTGGTGGAGGAGGCGGCCCTGCGGCGCATGAATGTGGCGCTGGGCGACAAGATCAAGGTCGGCGATACCACGGTCGAGTTGCGCGGCATCCTCCAGCGCGAGCCCGATCGCGGCCTGAACGCCTTCGCCAGCCTCGGGCCCCGCCTGATGCTGCCGCTGGCGGCGATGGCCGACTCCGGGCTCGTGCAGGCCGGCAGCCTGCTGACTTGGCACTACCGGCTGCGGTTGCCGAACGGCGTATCGGACAAGTCGGTCGTCGAAATCCTTCAGAATCGCTTTCCCAATACCGGCCTGCGGGTTCAGGGCCTTGAGGATGCCGGCGGCGGTATCCGCTTCTGGCTCAATCGCCTGACCCAGTTCATCAGTCTGGTGGGCCTCGCCTCGCTGCTGGTTGGCGGCGTCGGCGTCGGCAATGCAATCTCGAGCTTCCTGGCGACGAGACTGCGCACCATCGCCACCTTAAAGTGCCTGGGCGCGCCGGAGCGCCTGGTCTTCACGACCTACTTCCTGCAGATTGCCATCGTCACCGCGCTGGGCGTCGCGATCGGCCTGATCATGGGTGCCGGTCTTCCGTTCGCGGCCCAGTCGCTGATCGCCGAACTTCTGCCGGTGCGCGCCCGAGTCGGCCTCTACTTCAAGCCGCTCGCCATGGCGGCGGCATTCGGCTTCCTGGTGTCGCTGCTGTTCGCGCTGTTGCCGCTCATTCGTGCCCGTGCGGTCTCGGCTGCCAGCCTGATGCGCGGTGCGCTGGTGACGCGGGTGCGGCTCGGCTGGCGCGACATCGCCCTGCTGGCCTTCACGGCTTTCGTGCTGGCGAGTTTCACGGTGCTCACGGCAAGCGAGCGTCGCAACACCGGCTGGTTCGTGCTGGGCACGATCGGTGCGTTCATAGCCTTCCCGCTGCTGGCACGCGGGCTGATGGCGTTGGCGGCGCGGGTGCCCAAGCCCAGGTTCGCCGCACTAAGGCTTGCGATCGCCAACCTACATCGGCCCGGCGCACCGACCCCCATCGTCATGTTGTCCCTGGGGCTCGGCCTGACGGTGCTGGTCGCGACGGCGTTGATCGAGGGCAATCTGCGCGACCAGATCACCCAGCGGATTCCGAAGGACGCGCCGGCCTTCTTCTTTGTCGATATCCAGTCGAGCCAGATGCCCGAGTTCGAGCAGGCTCTGGCCGCCGTCCCAGGCGCCGGTACGATCGACAAGGTGCCATCCTTGCGGGGCCGCATTGCGAAGATCGGAGGTACGCCGGTTGGCGAGATGAAGGTGCCGATCGAGGCGCGCTGGGCGGTCGATGGCGATCGCGGCGTCACCTATTCGGCGACGCCCCCCGAGGGCGCTCGCATCGTAGCGGGCCAATGGTGGCCGACGGATTATCGCGGGCCTCAACTCGTCTCATTCGACGCCGGGCTGGCCGAGGCATTCGGCCTCGCTGTCGGCGACAGCATCACCGTGAACATCCTGGGCCGCGATATCGACGCCAAGATCGCCTCCCTGCGGCGCATCGAGTGGCAGACGCTGGCGATCAATTTCGTCTTCGTCTTCTCGCCCGGCATGCTTGATCGAGCACCGCACACCTTCCTTGCCACGGTGAAGGCCACGCCTGCCGCCGAGGAGGCGATCTTCAAGCTGGTGACCGAGCGCTTTCCCAATGTCACCGTAGTGCGCATTCGCGACGCCATCGAGACGGCCTCGGGCATCCTGGGGAACATTGGTCTGGCCACTCGCCTGATCGGCCTGCTGAGCATCCTGGCCGGTGTGCTGGTGCTGGCGGGCGCCATGCTGGCGACCCAGCGTCGTCGAGTACACGAGGCCGTGGTTATGAAGGTGCTGGGCGCAACGCGCGCCCGGATCGCCGGCATCTTCGCCTGGGAGTTCGCGGCGCTGGGTCTGGCTACCGCTGCCGCCGCAGTCGCAGTGGGAAGTCTTGCGGCCTATCTGGTCGTCACTCGGTTGATGAACCTCAGTTGGGCGTTTCTGCCGGGCGTGGCGGTTGCGGTCGCGTTGGGGGCGACGACCTTGACCTTAGCCTTTGGTCTTGCAGGAACTTTGGCCGCTCTGCGGCAACGCCCATTGGCCTTGTTGCGTAACGAATAGGCCGATTTTCCCGGTTTCTCTCTGTGTTACGGTTTTGCAGTCCTATTGCATCCCTATTGATTCCGGGAAAATCCATGCCCACATTGGGCGTCGAAGGGGCTCGCCAATGA
>CAWUOG010000364.1:0-3470 GCA_963923875.1 uncultured Alphaproteobacteria bacterium | reverse complement strand
AATGGCCGCCGAGCGTGCCGACGAGGATCCGCTCGAGCGCGTGGAAGAGCATGAAAACGAGCGCGAACAGGCCGGCCTTGTGGGCGGTCGGATAGATCAGGGGCAGATGATCGAACTGCCGGCCGAGGCGAAGGTCCTCGCCGATCAGCATGACCTTTGCCATGATGGCCGCATTGACGATCGCGAAGCCCTGGGGCGCGAACGAGATGCTTCGCTGGCCGAGGATCAGGCTCTCGTTGAGCACGAACAGCCCGAACACGACCCAGAGATAGACGAACATGATCAGGAAGCGGCGCATCTCGTCGATGCCGCGTTCCTTCAGCCGGTGCAGGGTCTCGTGGTTCATCGTACGGCTCCGGGGGCCTGGTTGCGCGCGAGCTCGAGTTCTTCGGCGAGGATCGGCACCGCCATATTACAGGCCTGCACGCCCTGTACGACACAGAGCTTCAGCACTTCCATGATCTCCTCGACGGTGGCGCCGGCCGCGAGGGCCCCCTTGATATGGCGGCGCGTGCCCGGCGCGTACATGTGGGTGTACGAGGCATCGAAGGCGATGCTCAGCAGCTCGACCTCCTTGGGCGTGAATGTCTTGCTCGCATAGATCGCCACGCCGGTCGCCATGAACTCGTCGGTCCATTGCGGGTCGAGCGCGAAGAACGGATCCCAGGCGACGTTCCATTGCCCGGCCGCCCGCATGCGATCGCAGGCCGGCGTCGGGCCCGCCGCCTTCGCGGCAGGCCGGGCTCCCGCAGCCGCCGACTCCTCGAGCAGGATCGGGGCACCGAGGCTGCAGGAATGGATGGCCATGACCGACGCCATCTTGAGAACCATGAGGATTTCCTCGCGGTTGGCGCCGGCCGCGAGCGCGGCGCGAACATGGCGCCGCGTGCCGTCCGGATTGAGGTTGGTGCACGCGGCATTCAAGGCGACGCCGACCAGCTCGATGAACTTCCGCGGCAACACGCCGTTCTCCCAGGGGTTGCCCGTCATGGTCGCGCAGATCGACGACCATGAAGGATCCCAGGTTCGAAGCGTGTCGAGCGCGGAGTCCCAGGGTCCTGTTTCGCTGGACATCCGGATCTCCGCGACAGTCGTCAGAGAATGCTTGCGGGATGGGTCTTCGTGCCGGCGGCCTTCGGCTGGCGACCGTCGGTCTCGTAGCTCAGGAAGCCCTTGTAGCCTTCCGGCCGGTTCGGCGGCAGGCCGAGCTTGAACAGCGTCTCGTCGACCGTGTCGTACCAAACGCCGACCTTCATGATCGCGCGTGCCTCCTCGGCGGTGGCGACCTTGCGGCCGAACCGCTGTGCCATGTCGACCGCCCATTCGATCTGCTTGACCGACTCCCAGCGCTTCTTGTTGACGTCCCAGATATTGTCCTCGTTGCCGACGCGGATGTGCTGGCCGAGGATCAGGGCGAGGTTCTGTATGGCGATGTTGCCGCGCATGCTGCTCCAGAAGGTGACCGAGCTGGAACCATGCGGCGTGCGACGCAGCATCTCCATCCAGTCGAACGGATTACGGCCCATCGAGCCGCCGCCGTAGCCGCACAGCGCCACGTTCAGCGGGCCCATGTAGACGCCGGCGCGGATCAGCCGTTCGATGATCTCGAGCTGATGCACGTGGCCAGGAACGAAGTAGGGCTGGATCTTGTGGGCGCGAAGACGCTTCAGATGTTCGATATAGAAGGCCGGGGTCGAATCGACGACCATGCCGCTCCACGCCTGCTGGACCTTCGGATCGTCGAGGTGGGTACCCTTGACGTCTTCCGGCACGAACGCCTGCGTGACGTCCCAAAGGGTCGTGCCGGTCGTGACCGTGACGAATTCCGGCTTGGGATCGAGTTCGGCCAGCATGTGGCGGGTGTCGTAGTCGAGCCACTTGGCCTTGGCCTCGGCTGTATGCGGCGCGAACGAGATCGAGCCGCCGACCTGGATGATCATCTTCGGCACCGCCTTGCGCACGCGGCCGAGGAGTTCGTTGTACTGGTCGAAGTTGCTCGAGCCCTCGCCAGTCTTGGGATCGCGCACATGGAAATGCAGGACGGTGGCGCCGGCGTTGTAGCAATCAACGGCCTTCTGCACCTGCTCGTCGAAGCTCACCGGCACGTCGGCGTCACCCGGCAGCCATTCCGGGCCGTACGGCGCCGCGGTGATGATCAGCGGCTGCATGAGATCCGGGAAAAGCGAGTCGTCGGTAAAGTACATTGTTGATTCCCCATGGACTGTGTGGTGAGCCGATACAACCACAGGGCTAGTCCGCAGGGGCGACACCGACGTACATTCCCCACGACAATTCGGGACAGGACTTGAGACAGCGCGCCACTCCTGCACATGACTGAACTGATGCGTGCCGCCGGACTGAGCGGCTTCCGGAATTTTGCATTGGACATCGGCCTTCAGCCGGAAGCGTTGCTGTCGCGGGTCGGCATCGACCGGCGCGCCCTCGACGATCCGGAGATGCGCATTTCCGCGGTGTCGTTTGCCGAACTGCTGGAACTGGCCGCCCGGGAATCCGGGATCGACACGATCGGGCTGCGCATGGCCGAACCCCGAAATGCCTCGATCGTGGGGGCGGTCGGCATGCTGTTGCGGGAAGAACCCACCGTCCGGCACGCCCTCCACTCGCTGATCACCTACATTTCCGTGCACAACGACGCCCTCGCCTTCCAACTCGACGAGGTCGACGGCCAGGCGGTGGTCGCGATCGAACTCCGGCTGGCGCGCCCCCGGGCCTATCGCCAGGGCATCGAACTGACGGTTGCCGTCCTGTTTCGCTTTCTCCATCCGATGATGAGCGGCGACTGGCAGCCCATCGTCTGTTTCACTCATGAACCGCCCGGACGCCTCGATGTTCACCATCGCATCTTCGGAGGCCGCGTCGACTTCCGCTGCAACTACAACGGCATCATCTTCCGGGCGAGCGAACTCAGCCGGCCGATCGCGGGCGCCAATCCGGTCTATGCAGAGCACGCTCGCCGCTATCTGCAGTCGCTGAGGGAACGCAGCGGGCCAACGCTCGAAGACAAGGTGCGGACCCTGATCAGCGCACAGCTTTCGTCCGGGCGCTGCACGGTCGAACTTCTGTCGCGGCAGCTGGGCTGCGACCGTCGCACCCTGCATCGCCGCCTCGCGGCGGAGCAGACCACATTCGATGCGATCCTGAATTCGGTCCGCCGAGAACTGGCCGTGCGCCTGCTCCAGAACCGCAATGCCAATCTCGCCGCCGCCGCCGACCTGCTGGGCTTCTCCAGCGCCAGCGCCTTCTCGCGCTGGTTCGTCACTGACTTCGGAAAGCGTCCGTCGGACTGGCGCAAGGACCTCGAAACCGCTCCGTGAAGCAGGCCGTGGCCCGAGCCGGTCGGAAAAAGATCGGCCCCGCCGCAGGGGCGGGCGAATCGCCATTGCCGTGTCCCGAGGCGGCGTCCACAGTAACCGGCAAGACAAGGCAGGAGGAAATGCCATGAGCATCGT
>CAWUOG010000363.1:0-3486 GCA_963923875.1 uncultured Alphaproteobacteria bacterium | reverse complement strand
GGCGGCTGCAGCTACTCTTTTCAGCATCGACATTCCCTCGGTGAAGGACGCAACAGTGCGCACGACTGCTGCAGTGTGCCATCTATCGCTCGACAGGCAAGGCGAACTCTAGCCGCATTTTTGTCGAAACGAAGGCACCGGCGTCCGGAGCGGTGGCTGGGGCGCCAGGATTCGAACCTGGGAATGGAGGAATCAAAATCCTCTGCCTTACCGCTTGGCTACGCCCCAACATGCCGGCCCTTGTCCAAGGCGGGCGGAACATAGTGGGTCACGCCGCACGGCGCCAGAGCACGTTAGGCGGCCTGTTGTGCCGCCTTCCGGAGAGCCTCGCCGTGCACGAAGTTGCCGTCGGCATAGACCAGCGGCACCGCCGCCGCATCGAGTGCAATGTCGACGATCTCGCCGATATAGATCGTGTGGGTGCCGGCCGAGAGTTTGGTTACCAGTTTGCAGTCGAACGACACCGGGCACCCCTTCAGCACCGGCGCGCCGGTCTTGAGCGTCGACCACTCGCCCATGTCGCGGAACCGCTCGTCGCCCTCGACCCCGTCCATGCCGGCGAAACGCTCGGCAATCTTGCGATGCTGCGGGCTGAGGATATTGACGCAGAACAGTCCGGCCTCGCCGATCGGGTCGTGGGCCGACGCCGTCTTGTTGACGCACACCAGGATCTGCGGCGGTTCGGCCGAAACCGAGCAGACCGCGGTGGCAGTCAGTCCGCCTCGCAGGCCGTCATGGTGGGTGGTGATCAGGGTCACACTGGCCGCCAGATGGCGCATGCCCTTTTTGAAGGCAGCAGCGTCGATGCTCATATTGCAATCCTAGGGCAGCCCGGCTGCCAGCCGCCACCATAAACGCCGCCTAACCATGTGCCCGGGCAGCGAAATCTGCTGCTCACCCGTCTCTTCGCAGCATGCCCGCAAGCAGTTCCTGCAACAAAACCTTCATCAGACTGACGCGCTTTGCGGTTGCGAGAGGCTGCCTGCCCGCTACGGTCGGCGCCTGCATGGCCCCGCTGGCTCCCGAAACCGCTCCTGAACAGGCCCTGCGGCAGATCGTGGCGGTATGCCGTGACGACCTTCTGAAGTACCGCAAAATCGTGCTCGCGAGCCGCCGCGCCGTCGGCATTCACCAGGCGCGCGTGGCGCTGCGCCGGATGCGCGCCGCCTTCAGCCTGTTCCGCACCGCCGCCTCGAGCGAGTTGAGCGCGCGCGAGATGCAGGCGCTGGCCGGCGAAGCCAAGTGGCTGGCGCAGGAGTGCGCCCCGGCGCGTGACCTCTACGTGTTCCTGAACGAGACCGTGCATGATGTGCCGGCCGAAGTAACCCGCGTGGCCAACCGGCTGGCGCGCCAGCATCTCGAGCGCGCCCGCGCCGCCTTGTCGGGCGAGCGCTTCGCGATCTTTGACGCCACGCTCGCGAGTTTCATCGAGCACGAGCCGACAGGCCTGAATGGGCAGGTCGAGGAGTTCGGCCGGACCGTGCTGCAGGCGCGCCACGACAAGGTACTGAAGCGCGGCCGCCGCCTTTCCTCGCTCGACGGCCCGCGCCTCCACCGGCTGCGTATTGCCATCAAGAAACTGCGCTATGCCGCCGAATTTCTGGCCCCGGCCTTTACCCGGCTCCCTTTTGATTCCCGGGCAGCCAAGCCCTATATCGAAGCGACGGCGCGCCTGCAGGGTGCGCTCGGCGTCCTGAACGACCATGCCGTGGCCGACCTGATCCTGGCCGACCTCACGGCGGCCAGCCGGCTCAGCGAGGAAATCGACGCGGCCCTGGCGAAGCTCGGCGAGCAGGCGGCCGCCGGCGAAAAACGCCGGCACCGCAAGCTGGAGCAGGCCTGGAAGAAGTTCGGGAAAGTCGAGTGCTTCTGGCAGGCGTGACGTTCCAGTCGCCGGAGTAGGAAACACGTCATGAGCAATACGCAGACCGCCGCCGAAGAGCGCATTCCCGTCACCGTGCTGACGGGCTTCCTCGGCAGCGGCAAGACCACCCTGCTCAACAAGCTGCTGCGTCGGCCGGAACTGTCCGATACCGCCGTCATCATCAACGAGTTCGGCGAAATCGGCCTGGATCATCTGCTGGTCGAGAAGTCGAACGAGGACGGCATGGTCACGCTGAATTCGGGCTGCCTGTGCTGCACCGTCCGCGGCGACCTCGTACGCACCATGAGCGAACTGTTCCTCAAGCGCTCCAAGGGCGAGGTGACGCCCTTCAAGCGCATGGTGGTCGAGACGACGGGCCTGGCCGATCCTGCGCCGATCCTGCACACCCTGATGACCGACCCGCTGCTCGCCTCGCGCTATCGTCTCGACGGCGTGGTGACCACCGTCGACGGCGTGAACGGCGGCTCGACCCTGGACAACCACGAGGAGGCGATCAAGCAGGCCGCGGTCGCCGACCGGCTGCTGCTGACCAAGGTCGACATCGCCGAGGCGCCGAAGCTCGCCGACCTGAAACACCGCCTGGCGCATCTCAATCCCGGCGCTACTGCGATCTCGATCTCGGGCGGCGAAATCGACCCCAACAAGATCCTCAATGCCGGCCTCTATAATCCCGACACCAAGACCGCCGACGTAAAGCGCTGGCTGCATGAAGAAGCCTACGCCGAGGACCATCACCACGGACACGGCCATCATCACCATGGGCACGACCACGGCCACGATCAGGGCCATGGACACGGGCACGATCATGGGCACGGCGAGCAGGACCCGCACAACGTCAATCGCCACGACGACCGGATCAAGGCGTTCTGCATGACCTTCGACGAGCCGATGAGCTGGTCGACCGTCGCCGCGGCTTTCGACGCGCTGGTGACCTATCGCGGTCCGGACCTCCTGCGCATGAAGGGCATCCTGAACGTCAAGGACACCGACAAGCCGGTCGTGATCCATGGCGTGCAGCACGTCTTCCATCCGCCGGCGACGCTCGAGGCCTGGCCCGAGGGCGACGACCGCAAGAGCCGCGTCGTGTTCATCACCCGCGACATCGCCGAGAGCACCATTCGCAAGGTCTTCGCCTCCTTCTTCGATGCCGAGAAGAAGGGCTGGGGCCAGAGCGAACAGCAGCAACAATAGCAACTCTTCCCCATTCATATGGGGAAGTGCCCGCGTCCTGCGCGGGCGATGGGGTCATGTCCCTTCCGGAACGCTTCGCACGCCACCTCCCCACATGAATAGAGGGGACGGTCTTTAGCCGCCCGGCACCGTCTCGAAGCAAGTCAGGTTGCGCGAGACGTCGTCCCAGGGCGGGCGTTCGCGCACGAAGATCGCCATCGTCGGCTTGAATCGCGCGCTGTCGTCGAGCGACCCGGCGTAGATGTTGATCAGCCCGGGCATGACCTCGCCGGTGCCGTAGACCACGGAATGACAGACCGGGCAGGCGAAACGCGATGCCGGCAGGCCACTGCCGCCCGGGCGCGTGTAGGCCCGGCGCTCGCCTGCGATCGCGATGGCGCTCTCGGGGAAACACAGGAAGCCGACATGGC
>CAWUOG010000362.1:0-3492 GCA_963923875.1 uncultured Alphaproteobacteria bacterium | reverse complement strand
GTCTTGAGCAGACCGTATCCCGCCGCATTGAGGTCGGCGCCGGTCCATACGCCGAGCACGCCCGGCATCGCCTTGGCTTCGGTCGCATCGATGCCCTTGACGATTCCGTGCGCCACCTGGCTGCGCACCATCACGCAGTAGGCCTGGTTCGGCAGGTTGACGTCGTCGGTGTAGCGGCCCTCGCCCCTGAGCAGGGTCGGATCCTCGTTGCGCGGCACGGGCTGACCGATGCCGAATTTCAGCGAATCGAGTTTGGTGGCGTCGAAGGGCGCGTTCATGAACCGAACCGTCAAAGTTGGGGGGCGGAATTTGGGGTTGCCGGAATGTGGCCCGCCGCTGCTACCGCTGCAAGAATGATGCCCATTCGCTATCGGGAGAGCAGATGTCTGCGATTGCATGGGAGTTGCCCGAGGAAATCCGCGCTGTGCGTGAGGGCTTGCTCGAGTTCGCACGCCAGGAAGTCCTGACGCGCCATGAGAAGCATCACGACCTGTTCGAAAACCCGCGCCGGCTTTATCGCGAGGACGGCAGGTTCTCCGACGAACTGAAGGGGCTGATCGGCGAGGTGCGGCGCGCGGCCGCAAAGGCCGGCTACTACAACATGTGCGTGCCGGAGGCGCTGGGCGGCGGAGGACTCGGCCATCTCGCCTACTATGTGGGCTGGGAGGCGCTGTTCCATCTTTGCGGGCCACAGAATTGGCTGATGCTCTACGTCATCAGCCACTGGGCGTTCGGGCCGAGCCGTCTGCTCGAGAAGGTTACACCCGAGGCGCGTGAGAAAATGCTGGCGCCGATGATGGCGGGCGAGGCTTCGATGTGCTTCGGGCTCAGCGAACCCGGTGCCGGCTCCGATGCCGCGGCGCTGGCGACCAAGGCGGTGCCCGACGGCAACGCCTGGCGGATCACCGGCCGCAAGATCTGGACGTCGAACTCGCCGGTCGCCGATTATTGCATCGTCTTCGCCATCACCGATCCCGCCCGGGCGGCTCAGCGCAAGGGCGGCATCTCGGCCTTCCTGGTGCCGACTTCCTCGCCCGGCTTCGAGGTGCAGCGGATCATCAAGCTGTTCGGCCATATCGGCGGCGACGAGGCCGAACTCCGGCTCGAGGACGTCCGGGTCGAGCCCTGGCAGTTGGTCGGCGACCTGCATCAGGGATTTGCTGCCGCGCTCTATGGCGTGTCCCTGGGCCGGATCTACAATTCGGCGCGTGCCGTGGGCTATGGCCGCTGGGCGCTCGAGAAGGCGCTCGACTACGCCCAGACGCGCAAGGCATTCGACAAGCCGATTGCCGACTACCAGGGCGTGACCTTCCCGCTCGCCGAAAGCGCCACCGAGCTGCATGCCGCCCATCTCATGGGGCTGAACGTCGCCACCCTGCTCGACAGGGGCGAGGCGGCGGTCAAGGAACTGTCGATGACCAAGGCGTTTTCGGTGCAGGTCGGCTACCGCGCGGTCGACCGGGCGATGCAGACCCATGGCGCCATGGGCTTCACCAACGAGGTCGGCCTGCATCATGCATGGCATTCCCTGCGCATCGTGAACGTGGCCGACGGCACCAACGAAATCCTCAACAGGTCGATCGTCCAGCGCCTTCTCAGAGGCGACACGGAAGTGTGATAGAGGAAGGGTCATGTCGAACCACGAATCGTCAAACCACGAATCGTCGAACCTCGATCCCGTTACCCTGACCGTCCTCCAGAACGGCCTGATCCAGGTCTGCAACGAGATGGACCTGGCCTTCGTGCGCTCGGCCTTCTCGCCGGTGATCTCCGAGGGCATGGACCGCTCCGACGGCATCTATGACGCGATCGACGGCTCCCTGATCGCCCAGGGCGAGCTCGGCCTGCCGGTGTTCGTCGGCACGATGCAGTTCTCGACCCAGGCGGTGATCAACCGGGTGAAGAGCCACTATGCCGGCAAGGTCGACGCAGGCGACATCTTCATCGTCAACGATCCCTATCTCGGGGGCACGCACTTGATGGACGTGCGGTTCGTCAAACCGTTCTTCTACAAGGGCGAGCTGTTCGCCTGGCTGGCCAATACCGGTCATTGGCCGGACGTCGGCGGCATGGTGCCCGGCGGGTTCTCGGCGAGCGCCACCGAGGTCGAGCAGGAAGGCCTGCGCCTGCCGCCGGTCAAATTCTGGAAAAAGGGCGAGATGGACCAGGAGATCCTGGCCATCCTGATGAGCAACATGCGCATCGCCGACCAGCGCATCGGCGACATCAAGGCGCAGGCCGCGGCGCTCACGACCGGCGAGCAGCGCCTGACCGCGCTGATCGATCGCTACGGCGCCGGCGTGGTCAAGCAAGCGATTGCCGAGATGCGCCACCGCGCCGAGCGCCAGATGCGCGCCAAGATCGCGGCGATTCCCGACGGCGTCTACGAGGGCAGCAGCCAGGTCGACAGCGACGGCGTGGTCGACGAGCCGCTCACGATCCGGATGAAAGTCACCAAGAAGGGCGAGGAGCTGACCTTCGATATGACCGGGTCGAGCCCGCCCTGTCGCGGGCCGATGAACTCGGTGATCGCCACGACCAAGTCGGCGATCTACCTCGCCATCAAGCACATCTTTCCCGAAGTGCCGATCAATGCCGGCACGTTCGAGCCGCTCAAGATCGTCGAGCCGGAAGGCACGTTCCTCTACGCGCGGTATCCGCGGCCGGTCTCGGGCTGCGCCGCCGAGGTGAGTCAGCGTATTGCCGAGGCAGTCTTTGCCGCGCTGACCAAGGCCATCCCGGATCTGCTGTTCGCGGCGCCGGCCGGCACGTCGGGCAATCTCGGCGTCGGCGGCTACGATCCCGAGCGCAAGCGCAACTACATCATGTATCTGTTCACCGGGGGCGGCTACGGCGGCTTCCAGGGCGGCGACGGGCTGACCAACGGCTGCTCGACCATCGGCATTTCCAAGATGCCACCGGTCGAGGTGCTGGAGCAGTTCTACCCGGTGCTGTTCGAGGAGTTCTCGCTGCGCGAGGGTTCGGGCGGAGCCGGCGAGTTCCGGGGCGGCTTCGGAATCAACTACGCGATCAAGCTGCGCCGCGGCGAGGCGCGGGTGTCGATGGTGATGGACCATGGCCGCACTGGGCCGCAGGGCGCGCTGGGCGGCGCCGCCGGTGGCGTGAATACAGTCGCCATCACGCAGAAGGGCAAGACCTACAGGCCGCCGCATCTCAGCAAGGACCAGGACATCGAGATCGGCGTCGGGGACGTCGTCCGGGTGCAGACTCCGGGCGGTGGCGGGTTCGGCGATCCCAAGAAGCGCAGGCCCGAATCGATCGCCCGTGACGTGGCGCGCGGCTACTACACCGAAGCGCAGGCCCGCACGATGTTTGGCGGCAAGGCCGCCGCGGAATGATGCAAACCCGCCGCTTCTTCTTTACGGCAGTCGCCGCACTGGGGACGGGAGCCGGGCCGGCCCGGGCGCAACTCAAGGCGCCGCCGGCGGCGATGTCCGCGAAATGGTACGCCGTGCAGGTCGAGGACCTGGC
>CAWUOG010000361.1:0-3494 GCA_963923875.1 uncultured Alphaproteobacteria bacterium | reverse complement strand
AAGGAATTGGCGCGCCCGTCAGCCAGCTTGATATAGGCCGACACCGGCGTCTCCAGGTCCGCGACAAGCTTGGTCCAGACGAGTTGCGGCTTGCCGGCTTCGTAGGTCGCAGAAAAGGCCGGGAAGTCCGGAGAGATCGTCATGGCGCTACTGCTGCGGCTGCTGCGACTGGAATGCCGCGGTGAAGGCGGCCTCGTTGATCGAGACGCCATATTTTTGGCGCAGGCCGGCCAGTAGCTGGGCGATCAGGTCATTGCCGATCGTGATGTCGAGCTGCTTGCCGAACCGGTCGAGCGGTTCCTTCTCCTTGGCGAGGTCGACCGGAATGATCTCGTTCGCGCGCAGGATGACGCTGCCCTGGGCGCTGCGCACCCACACGACCTTGCCGACCGGCAGCTTGAACAATTCCTGGGCCGCAGGCTGGGTCAGGTAGTTGCCGGTATCGGCATCGAACCGAGTGACCGCGTTGGCCGTGCGCAGTTCAAGCCCCAGGTCCTTGGCGATGGTCGCCATGTCGGTCCCGGCATTGGCCTTGTCGACAGCTTCCTTGACCTTGGCGTCGGCGAGCTTGCGACGCTCGTCGTTCTGCCACGCCTCCTTGACCTTGGCCTCGACCTCCGTGAGGGCGGGAATGCGGGCCGGCGTGATGCGCTCGGTACGGACGACGAAGTATTCGCCGTTCTGGGTCTCGAGCAATTCGCTCTCGCTGCTCTCACGCGTGGCGAAGGCGGCCTGCAGCACCGCAACGCCAGCCGGACCCAGGGCGACATCTTTGCCGGCCATGTCCTGGCCTCGGGCGTCGACGTTCTCGACCGACTTGACCTTGAGCTGAAGGTCCTGGGCCGCCGTGGCCATCGACTGGGTCTTCGACAGCACACGTTCGAAGTCGGTAACCAGCTTGATCAGCAAATCGGGCGCGAGCTGGGCCTTGAGGTCCTTCTCGAGCTTCTCCTTTACCTGGTCGAACGGAGTCACCTGACCGGCGTCGATCTTGTTGATCCGGATCACGTGCCAACCAAGCGGCGACTGGATCGGGGCGGGCGCCAGACCCAGCGGCGCGGAGAACACGCCGTCGGCCAACGGACCGGCCGGCAGGTCCTTCTTGAGAATCTCGCCCAGCTTGATGACGCCGTCGGCAGTCCCGAGGACTTCCTTGGCGGCATCCTCGAGCGACTTTCCGCCGGTGGCGCCGGCTATAATTTTCTTGGCCTTCTCCTCGCTATCGGCCATCGCCTGATCGACGTCACGCTTTTCGGGCTTGCCGAATTCGCCCTGGCGCGCGTCGTATTCCTGTTTGACCTGTTCGGGAGTGACAGTGACCTGGGGCATCACGTCGTCGACCGTCAGCATCACGTAGGAAAAGCTGCGGTACTCGGGAATCTGGAACTTGGTCTTGTTGGCTTCGAAGTAGGCCGTGAGTTGCTCGGGGGTCGGGCTGGGCACGTTCACGACGATGGAATCGGGAACGTAGATCGTCCCGGCGACGCGCTTCTCTCCCTGACCCTTGAATAACTCGTCGCGCAGGCTGACCGGAGCAAGCCCCTCGCTCCGCACCACGCCGAACAGCTGAACGGTCGCGATCTCACGGCGCACGTCAGCGACGTAGGCCGCCTCTGGAATGCGGGCCTGCTGCAGCAGCGAGCGATAGCGATTGGCATCGAAGGCACCGCCAGTGCCGGCAAAAGAAGGGTTGCGTGCGATCGTAGCCTGAACCTCGGCCATGCTGATGGCGAGACCATACTCGCGGATGGCGTTGTCGATCACGGCGCGCTGGACCACGTCGTCCAAGGCGCGGATATGCAGGCCGTAGCGCAGCGCCGCCTCCGGCTCGGGGCGTTGGCCGGTCTGGCGCTGGATCTGCTCGATCTGGCGGTTGAATCGGTCGCGAACCTCCTCGACGGTCACACCGGTGCCGCCGAACCAGCCGTAGAGCGGGATATGCGTGCCGCCAACATGCGCTACTTCGCTGTTGCGGCCGCCCAGGCGCAGCATATCGCCGATCCCCCAAAGCCCGAAGCTGATGATCAGCATGCTCATCAGGGCGAACATGATGACGAAGCCGGCGTATTTTCTGAGTTTGCTCACGGGAATAGCTATGGCGCGGGGAGGGGGCAGGACGGGGCGCATGCCTACCACCGGCCCCCCTTGCAGGCAATGTGGCAGGCCATTAGACACGCTGGCGACGCAATATGAGGATTTCATGGCCCGCACACGTCGCCCGCTGATCGCCGGCAACTGGAAAATGAATGGTCTGCGGGCCGATGCGCTGGCACTGGCCAAGGGCGTCGCCGACGGCGTACGGCAGGCCGGCTGGACCGACCGCGAGGTGCTGGTCTGCCCTCCGGCCACTCTCGTCATGGTGGTCGCGGAGACGGTGAGGGGCAGCGGTGTGCTGGTCGGCGGCGAGGACTGCCACGCCAAGGCGAGCGGCGCCCACACCGGCGACGTGTCGGCCGAGATGCTTAAGGACGCCGGCGCCAGCCACGTCATCGTTGGCCATTCGGAGCGCCGGACCGATCATGGCGAAACAGACGCCATCGTGCGCGCCAAGGCTGAAGCGGCTTGGCGGGCCGGTTTGCTGCCGATCGTCTGCATTGGCGAGACCTTGGCCGAACGTGAGGCTGGCCGGACCCTGGCGGTGCTCGAAAGCCAGTTGAAGGGCAGCGTCCCGGCCGGATCGACTGCGGCAAAGCTGGTGGTGGCTTATGAGCCGGTTTGGGCGATCGGCACCGGCAAGACACCGACCACGCCAGAAGTTGCGGCAGCCCATGCGCATATTCGCAAGGTACTGGGCGGACTGGTGCCAGATGCAGCGGGCGTGCGCCTGCTCTATGGCGGCTCGGTCAAAGGCAGTAATGCGGCCGAATTGCTGGCCGCGGGCGACGTCGATGGTGCACTGGTGGGTGGGGCAGCGCTCAAGGTCGACGAATTTTTGGCTATCGCCAAGGCCGCCTAAAGCGGCTAGAAGCCCCCGCGTAAAATGGACAGTGTAAAAGCATTCCTGCACGAGTGGCGCGTTGTGCTGCTGATGATCCACGTGATTGTCACGGCCGCCATGATCGTGGTCATCCTGCTCCAGCGCAGCGAAGGCGGCGGCCTCGGCATGGGCCGAACCGACGCGTTGTTCTCCGTGCGCGGGCAGGCGAACGTGCTGTCTCGCGCCACGGCGATTTGCGCCAGTATCTTCTTTTTCCTGAGCCTCCTGATGGCGTGGAGTGTTGGCACCCCGCTCGCCTCGCGCTCGATCATGGACAATGTGCCGGCAGGCACCGGGGCTCCGGCGGCGCCCGCCTCTGGCGGCCCGGCTGCACCGAATCCGGGCGCGCCTGCGCCCGGCACCGCGGCACCGCCCGGCGGAACCGCTGCGCCTTCTGTGCCCTCAGCGCCGACCCGCTAACCTCGGATGAAACCCGCAGGATTTGCCCTCCACCGAGCTTTCGGTGGAGCGATATCCCCATGGCCGTGTCCAACTAGATTTAGTAGTCTGTAACTCC
>CAWUOG010000360.1:0-3501 GCA_963923875.1 uncultured Alphaproteobacteria bacterium | reverse complement strand
TTCCTACACTGGCCCCAGCCCGAACCTCGATCCATTGCTGCCCAAGGACAAGCTGTGGCAGTTCCCGACTTCCAAGCAGAACAAGGAGGTCCAGTACTTCGAGAATGCGGAGTGGTGGGCGGAAAACGGCGAGGCCGTGAACAAGAAGTGGGAAGCGTTCAAGCTCTCGCTGTAGGCTGAACCAGCATGCGGGCGTCGGGCTTCGGATTCATCGCACCATTGCTGGTGGTGATGGTGGTCGCCTTCAATCTGCCCATCGCCTACATGCTGGGGCTCGCCTTCTGGGAAAAGGGGCGAGGTTTCACGCTCGAGCACTATGAAGGGCTGGCCGAGGCGCCGGTCTATCTGCGCGTGCTCGGCAACACAATGCGGATCTCGCTGATCGCCACGCTCGCCAACGTGGCGATCGGCTATCCGCTGGCACTCTGGATGCGAGGTCTCTCGACCCGCGGTCGCATGATCGCACTCTCGATGGTGGTTCTGCCGTTCTGGGTCTCGATTCTGGTCCGCACCTATTCCTGGATCGTCGTTCTTGGCAATGGCGGACTGGTCAATCGCAGCCTGCAGTGGCTCGGTCTTACCGATGCGCCCGTGTCCTTCCTCTACAATGAGCTCGGCGTCACGATCGGCATGGCGAATGTACTGCTGCCGTTTCTGGTGTTGCCTCTGTTCGCCGCGATGATCCGGATCGACGATCGCCTGCTGCAGGCCGCGGCTTCGCTGGGGGCGCCGCCTCGGACGATCTTCTGGAAGGTCTTTTTCCCGCTCACCCTGCCGGCACTGGCGGCGGGTGCGTTGCTGGTGTTCATCCTCTGCCTTGGCTTCTACGTGACGCCGGCCGTGCTCGGCGGCGGCCGCGTGCCCATGATCTCGAATTTGCTCGATACGCTGATCAACCAGATCCCGCGCTGGGAGCAGGCCTCGGCGATCTCGACCATCCTGCTGATCGTGACCTTGGTCATATTCGCGGCCTACCGGCGCCTCGATCGGAAGGCGTCGGCATGATTGGCGGGTCTCGCTGGACGCGGCGCCTGCTGGCGGCCGTCGGCGTCGTCGGGCTGACCTTCCTGATGGTGCCGCTGATCATCGTCGTGCCGATGTCGTTTTCGTCGGCCAAGGCGCTGACCTTCCCGCCGCCGTCATTGTCGCTGCGCTGGTACGAGACGTTCTTCGGCGATCCACGCTGGATGGAGGCGATGTGGACGTCTACCTTCGTGGCTGCGGTGTCGTCCGTGGGATCTCTGGTCCTGGGTGGTCTTGCGGCCTACGGGCTGCGGCGAGGTTCGTTCCGCGGGCGCGACTGGGCCGAAGGCGACTTCATGGCGCCGCTGATCGTGCCGACCATCATTTCGGCGATTGCCTTCTACCTGGCGCTCGCCAAGATCGGCCTCCTGGGGTCGATGACCGGCCTGCTGGTTGCCCACACCGTCCTGCACATCCCCGTTGTCATGATGGTCATGGGCGTGGCGATTCGCGCCTTCGACCTGCGCATCGAGCAGGTGGCGTGGAGCCTCGGCGCTTCGTGGTGGTACACGGTGCGCAAGGTGATGTTGCCCAATCTCGTGCCCTCGGTTTTTGCCGCCTGGATCTTTGCCTTCATCGGCAGCTTCGACGAGGTCATCGTGACCTCGTTCATCGCCGGCAAGTATGACACCGTTCCAAAGAAGATGTTCACCGAGCTGATTCTCGAGGTAAATCCGACCATCACGGCGGTGGCGACGCTTTTGATCGTCTTCACTGTGGTGGCTTTGGCCGCTGTTGCTCTTATCCTCGGCCGCTCCGGCAGGCTCAGGCCGACGATGGTCTAGGGCACTAGGGCCGGCCACGGCTCAGCAGCGCATTGAGCACAATGGCGCCGAAGGTGGCCGTTCCGATGCCGCCGAGGGCAAAACCACCGAAATGCAGAGTAAAGTCGCCGGTGCCCAGGACCAGGGTGATCGCCGCGACCAGCATGTTGCGCGTGTCGAGGAAGTTCACCTTGTTGTCGACCCAGATGCGGGCGCCCGCGATGGTGATCAGGCCGAATACGACGATCGAGACGCCACCCATCACCGGCAGCGGGATGGTGTGGATCAATGCGCCAAACTTCGGAGAAAAGCCCAGCACGATGGAGAAGATACCCGCGATCACGAACAGCGCTGTCGAGTAGATGCGGGTCGCGGCCATGACGCCAATGTTTTCGGCATAGGTCGTGACGCCGGTGCCGCCGACGCTGCCTGCGACCATGGTCGCAAGACCATCGCCCACAAAGGCGCGGCCGATATAGGGGTTCATGTTCTTACCGGTCATCGCGCCGACGGCCTTCAGGTGGCCGAGGTTCTCGGCGACCAGGATCATCGCCACCGGCGCGATCATGAGCATTGCCTGGGTGCTGAAAGCCGGCGCGGAGAAGTTCGGCATGCCGAACCAAGCCGCCTTCTCGATCAGCGAGAGATCGATCGGCTTGCCCCAGCCCAGCCCGTTGGTGAGGACGGCGTAGACCACGCTGGCGGCGATCAGGCCGGCCAGAATCAGCAGCCGGCGGACCATGCCGCTGCTGTAGACTGCGACCAGGCCGATCGAGACGAAGGTCACGACCTCCATCCAGGCGTCGAAGCGGGTCGGCGCCATGTTCTTGACAGGAATGAACGCGAGGTTGAGGGCGATCACGGCCACGACCGCGCCTGTCACGACCGGCGGCATGAGCCGCTCGATCCAGCCGGTGCCGGTCGCCATGACGATGAAGCCGATGGCTGCATAGGCCGCGCCGCAGGCGATGATGCCGCCCAGCGCTATGGGAAGATTGGGGTTGGCCCCCTGGCCGGCATAACCAGTGGCGACGAGCACGACCGATATGAAGGCGAAGGACGAGCCGAGATAGCTCGGTACTTTGCCGCCGACCAGGACGAAGAACAGCAGGGTTGCCACGCCGTTCATCAGCATCGCGACATTGGAATCGAAACCCATCAGCAGCGGGCCGAGGACGCTGGCGCCGAACATGGCGACGACATGCTGCAGGCCAAGCATTGTGGTCTGGCCCCAGGGGAGCCTTTCGTCTGGCGCGACGACAACGCCCTCGGCCGGTTGCTTCACCGTCCAACTGAACATTCGATTTCCCCCGTCCCGCTTGCGCTTGCCGCGCTTGGGCTCAATATGAGCCGTCATGCTGTGGAGAGTGCCATGAATCTTCCCAAACGTGTGCGCCTGGTCGAAGTAGGGCCGCGCGACGGGCTGCAGAACGAGGCCAAGCCGGTCTCGGTCGAGGCCAAGGTCAAGTTGATCGATGCGCTGTCCGCGGCGGGCCACGGCGCGGTCGAAGCGGGCAGCTTCGTCTCGCCCAAATGGGTGCCGCAGATGGCCAGCACCGACGAGGTGATGGCGAAGATCAAGCGCAAGCCGGGCGTCAGCTACCCTGTGCTGGTGCCCAACAAGCAGGGCATGAACGGCGCCGTCGAATCGAAGTGCGGTGAGATCGCGATCTTCACCGCGGCGTCGGAGGCGTTCTGCCGCAAGAACACCAAC
>CAWUOG010000359.1:0-3510 GCA_963923875.1 uncultured Alphaproteobacteria bacterium | reverse complement strand
TTCCGCATCGCGTCGATGACCAAGCCGATCACGTCGGTGGCGGCAATGATGCTGGCGGAGGAGGGCAAACTCACGCTCGCCGACAAGGTGTCGAAATACATTCCCGCTTTTGCCGACACCAAGGTCTCGGTGTCGACCAGGAAGGCCGACGGCACGGTAGAGTTGTCGCTCGAACCGCAGTTCCGGCCCATGACGGTTCACGACCTGTTTCGCCACACCTCGGGCCTGACCTATGGCGCCGCCGGCAGCAATCCGGTCAAGCAGTCCTATATCGACATGAAGGTGGTGGCGCCCGACCAGACCAACGAGCAGATGACCGACAAGCTCGCCAAGCTGGCGTTGCTCTATCAGCCGGGCACGACCTGGGAATATTCGATGTCGACCGACGTCCTGGGCCGCGTCGTCGAGGTTGCCTCGGGCATGCCGCTCGACAAGTTCATCGAGGAGCGCATCACCAAGCCGCTCAAGATGGGCGACACCGCCTTCGATGTCGGGCCCGATAAGAAGGATCGTGGGGCGAAGCCGCAGAAAGAGGGGCCGAAAGGCGAGATTCCGCCCGTGCCGGACGTCACCCTCAAGACGACCTGGAAATCGGGTGGTGCCGGCATGGTGAGTACGGCTGCCGACTATGCGCGTTTTCTGCAGATGTTCGCCAATGGTGGCCAATTGGATGGCGCGCGCGTGCTTTCCCGCAAGTCGATCGACCTGATGACCGCCGATCACCTGCCGCCTGAAATAAAGATGGGCGACGACATGTGGCGCCTCGAAGCCCTGGAGCCGAGTTCACGGCTGGGCCAAGGGTTTGGTCTGGGTTTTACCGTGCGCAACGACCAGGGCCGCAACCCCCTGCATGGCTCGCCAAACGACTATCATTGGGCTGGTGCGTGGGGCACCTATTTCTGGCACGACCCGCGCGAGCACCTCTACGTGGTACTCATGATGCAGTCACCATCGTCGGGCTTTCAGTACCGCCACCTGATGCGCGGGTTGGTCTATCAGGCGCTGATCGGCAACTGACGACGGCACCATGACCACTCTTGCCGTCTTCACCAAGAACCGGCTGAACCCGGCCTATCGCGCGGCGCGCCTGGCAGCCGACCGGGTCGCGGCGGCATCGGGTGCCGCCGCGGTGCATTTCGTGCCGGAGAAGCCGGACAATGTCGAACAGCAGAAGGTGCTGGTCGAGGAAGCGCTGCGCCTGAAACCGGAAGCCGTGGTGTTCGTGCCAGCTGACGACGTCGCCATGTTGCCGGATCTCGCGAAGTTCGCCGCAGCCGGCATTCCCGTCATTGTCTGCATCAACCGAATGGACGGACCCTGTGCCGCCTTCGTGGGTTCCGACGACGTACAGGTGGGTCGGAGCGCAGCGACGGCTTTGTTCGCCGGCCTCGACGACAAGGGCATGATCGTCGCGCTGGACGGCCCGGAGACGGCACGAACCTGTCGCGACCGGGCCGACGGATTGGCGCGGGCGCTCGCCGGTCATCCCGGCATCGAACTGGTCGGTCGGGACTGCGGCATGAACTTGCGCGTGGAGGGGCGCGAGGCGATGGAACGCCTTCTTGCCCGCCACGCTCGGATCGACGGCGTGTGGTGTGCCAACGACGTCATGGCCTTCGGCGCGCTGGAGGCGCTCGACGCCGCGGGGCGCACCGCCCAGATCGTCGGCGTGAACGGGCTGGCGGAGGCGATCGCCAACATCGAAATCGGCCGCATGCTCGCAAGCGTCGATTTCAGCGCTTACAAGATCGCGACGTTTGCGGCGGAAGCGGCAATGCGGCACCTGCGCGGCGAAAAGCTGCCGGCCGTCATCACCCTGCCGGCCGAGCTGATCGACAGGGCGAACATCGCGGCGTGGAAGGCGCCGATGGGAGATCGGCCCGTTCCCGCTTGGTCGGAGATCGTACGCTAGCTCTTGAGCTTCATGCGGCCGAGGAAGTCGCGCTTGCCGACCGGCACGCCCTTGTTGCGCAGGATGTCGTACGCGGTCGTGGCGTGGAAATAGAAGTTCGGCAGCGAGAAGGACTGCAGGAAGCCCTCGGCCGTGAAGGGCAGCTTCATGTCGCGAACCGTAAAGATCACATCCTTGCCAGCACAGGCATTCACCTCCTCGGGCGTGACCTTCTTCAATTCAGCATGTGCCGAGGTCACCAGGCTCTGCAATCCGGCGTAGTCGGCGGGAGGCGTTCCGCCGGGAGGTGCGAAGGCGCCGGCCTGTACGCCACGAAGGGCACCAAGGGAATGATGCACGACCGCCCGGATCTGGAAGGTGAACGGCAGCATGTCGTCGAACAGCCGCGCCTCCATGATCGAATTCGGATCGACGCCCTTCTCCTTGAAGTGTGCGGCGCCCTTGGCAAGAAAGCCTTCAGTTGCGCCTACGATCTGCAGGTAATGTGGAACGCAAAGGTCATAGAGAGAGAAGTTCAAGATTTCCTCCTGTCGTGAAGCACGTTTCGAAGCCGTTCAGGCCGCAGCGGCACGGTCTGCCGGACCGATCGCGCGACGCAGCGCCGCCCGCGCCAGCAGGCGGGTGGAATCGAGCGTCGGCAGGCTCGAATTGGCGTCGCTGATAATCAGCGGAATTTCGGTGCAGCCCAGCACGACGGCATCGCAGCCTTCCGTCCCGAGACGATCGATCACGCCCTGGAAGTAGGCGATGGACTTCGGCGCGAACACGCTGCAGACCAGCTCGTCCATGATGATGCGATTGCACTCGGCGCGTTCTTCGGCGGAAGGTCGGACGAACTGGAGGCCGCGGGCGGCAAGCTTTTCGGGATAGACCTCGCTTTCGACCAGCCATTTGGTACCGGTGAGTCCGATGCGAGCGAAGCCGCGTCTGGCTGCCTCGGTCGCCACTTCCTCGGCGATGTGCAGCCAGGGCAGGGGCGAGCGGGGCAGGACGTGCGGCATCGCCTGGTGGATGGTGTTGTCGGGACAGATCGCGAAATCGGCGCCGATGCGCTTCAACTTGTCGGCGGAGGCGACCATCAGGTCGCCGACGCCACGCCAATCGTCGCGGTAGATGCAGTCCATGTAGTCGGCGAGCGACGGCGAATGCAGCGATACTTCGGGATGCGCATGATCGCGGCCGAGCAGGGCGGCCGCCTCGACGCAGATCGTCTTGTAGCAGAGCGCCGCGCCTTCGGCAGAACAGGCGGCGATGCCGATATGCAGAGTCATGGTCCGAGACTACAAAAGGCCGCCCATCCGGTCGCGCGAATTCTCATGCGGGCATGAATACGACGACGCTTCGCGGGACTGCGAGCCGGGAGTAGGGTCGCGCCCGACACACTGGCAGGAGACAGCCATGATCGACCTTCACTACTGGCCCACGCCCAACGGCTTCAAGATCACGATCATGCTCGAAGAATGCGGGCTGCCGTACAAGATCATCCCCGTGAACATCGGCACCGGCGAGCAGTTCAAGCCCGAATTCCTGAAGATCAGCCCCAACAACCGCATGCCGGCGATCGTCGATCACGATCCGCCGGGCGGCGGCGCGCCGGT
>CAWUOG010000358.1:0-3529 GCA_963923875.1 uncultured Alphaproteobacteria bacterium | reverse complement strand
GACAGTCTATACAATGCCGCTCATGAGTACCCTCGACGGCATGCCGGGCCCGACCTCGCGGCACTTCATCTCCCAGCGCCTGCGTATGCATTACGTCGATTGGGGCAATCCCGAAGCGCCGCCACTGTTGCTGGTTCATGGCGGCCGCGACCATTGCCGCAATTGGGACTGGGTCGCTCAGGCGCTGCGCAAGGACTGGCATATCATCTGCCCGGATCTGCGGGGACACGGCGACAGCCAGTGGTCGCCCGACGGCAACTACCAGATGTCGGCCTACATCTACGATCTGGCGCAGCTCATTCATCAGCAGAACCTGGCACCGGTGACGATCGTGGCGCATTCGCTCGGCGGCAACATCTGCCTGCGCTACACCGGCATCTATCCCGACAAGGTGCGCAAGCTGGTGGCGATCGAGGGGCTCGGGCCGTCGCCCAAGATGATCGTCGAGCGCGGCACCAAGACCATGTCGGAGCGCATCACGGGCTGGGTCGAGGAGCAGCGCAAGCTCTCGGGGCGCCTGCCACGCCGCTATCCGACGATCGAGGACGCCTTCAAGCGCATGCAGGAAGAGAATGATCATCTCAGCGCCGAGCAGGCACGCCATCTCACCGTGCAGGGCGTGAACCAGAATGAGGACGGCACCTACAGTTGGAAGTTCGATAACTACGTGCGCGTCAACCCGCCCTACGACATGAGCTACCCCGAGATCGAGAAGCTCTGGACGCAGATCACCTGTCCGACCCTGCTGGTCTACGGCAAGGAAAGCTGGGCCTCGAACCCGGAGCGGGACGGCCGTATAAAGCATTTCAAGACGGCGAAGGTCGTGGAGTTCGACAAGGCCGGCCACTGGGTGCACCACGACCGGCTCGATGCTTTCGTCGACACGGTGCGGGCGTTCATCGCCTGATCTAGCGACCAATTTGGGACGGCTGTGCTTCTGCGCTTGTTGTCGGTGGCATGGTTTCTCCGCCTGCGTTGTCTCGCCAGATTCCCATGCTTCCGGTGGTTGCGCTCGGCAACCGGCTGGTGAGATGCCTTGGCGTTCGCGTTGCAGAGCGAACCGCTCAGGAAACCGCGAGGAGATGTGACATGAGAGCAGCGATCTTCCGGGGCGGCGACATCGTCGTCGACACGTTGCCGGAGCCCAAGCCGGCCCAGGGCCAGGTGCTCGTAAAGACCCTGGCCTGCGGTATCTGCGGCTCCGATTTGCATGCCGCCAAGCACGCGCATCGCATGGTCGACATCAGCCGGCGGGCGGGCCGGTTGCCGATGGACTTGTCGCGCGACGTCGTGATGGGGCACGAGTTCTGCTGTGAAGTGATCGACTATGGCCCCGGCACCGAAAAGAAGGTGAAGCCGGGGACGCGCGTCTGCGCCATGCCGGTAATGCTCGAGGCAGACGGCCCTAAGGGCATGGGCTATTCCAACGCCTATGTCGGCGGCTACGCCGAGCAGATGCTGCTCGCGGCCCCGCTATTGCTCGAAGTGCCGAACGGCCTTTCGACCGAACACGCGGCGCTCACCGAGCCTCTGGCAGTCGGCGTGCACGCGGTCGAGAAGGGCACCTTGAAGGGCGACGAGACGCCCCTCGTCGTGGGCTGTGGTCCGGTCGGGCTCGCGGTGATCGTGGCGCTCCGACTGAAAGGAATCCGGCCGATCATTGCAGCGGATTTCTCGCCGAAGCGCCGCGAGCTCGCGGTGAGGATGGGCGCCGACATCGTGATCGATCCGGCGAAAGAGGACGCCTACGTCAAGCTCGCGCCGGGCAAGCGGGTGGCGTTGTTCGAGTGCGTCGGCGTGCCGGGCATTATCCAGCAAATGATGGAGAAGGCGCCGCGGGATGCGCGCATCGTCGTGGTCGGTGTCTGCATGGAGAGTGACACGATCGAGCCGATGTTCGGCATCGTGAAGGAGCTCAGCCTGCAGTTCGTGCTGGGCTATACGCCTGAGGAGTTCGCGCGTTCGCTTCGTCTCCTCGCGGATGGCCAGGTCGATGCGCCGTCGCTGATCACGGCGAAGGTCGGGCTCGATGGTGTGAAGGGGGCGTTCGCCGAGCTGGGAAATCCCGAGCGCCATACGAAAATTCTGGTAGAACCGTGGCGCTGAGGGAGGAAACACAATGAAGTTCTACAATTCGGTTGGCCCGAACCCGCGCATGGTCCGCATGTTCATGGCCGAGAAGGGCATCGACATCCCCAAGGTGGAAGTCGACCTGCGTGGCGGCGAGAACCGGCGCGAGCCCTACACCAAACTCAATCCAGCCGGCCAGATGCCCGCGCTTGAGCTCGACGACGGCACCGTGCTGGCCGAGATCACGGCGATCTGCGAGTACCTCGACGAGAAGAAGAAGGATACGCCGTCGCTGATCGGCGACACGCCGGAAGAGCGGGCCAAGACCCGCATGTGGGCGCGCCGCATCGACCTCAATATCGTTGAGCCGGCGGCCAACGGGTTCCGCTTCTCCGAGGGCTTGAAGCTGTTCCAGAACCGCATCCGCTGCATCCCCGAGGCGGCCGACGGGCTGAAGGCGACGGCGCGCGACAAGCTCGCCTGGCTAAACGGGCTGATGGGCGCGAACCCATTCGTCTGCGGCGCCAAGCTCACCATCGCCGACATCTTGCTGTTTGCCTTCGTCGACTTCATGAAGCAGGTCGGACAGCCGCTCGATCCGGCCAACGCCAACCTGGCGGCTTGGTATGAGCGCATGAAGGCACGGCCAAGCGCCGCCGCATAACGCGTGGCGTAAACGGCCGGTCGCCGGGGGCCTTGACGCGCTCCCGGGCTTTGCCATGTTGACGTCACTTTTTCATGGCTAGCCTCGCGCCGCCGCACTCCGGGGAACGCGGGCATACCAAGACGCAGGGAATAACGATGCGCCGTCTGATCGCTTTGCTTGCACTGATCGCCACGCCGGTTCTCACCTCTGTTCAGGGTTTCGCCGCTGACGTGCCCAAGGGCCTGTGGCTCCTGACCGACTATCCCTCGCAGACTGTGCGGGCCGGCGAGGTCGCCAACATCCGCTTCAAGCTGCAGAACTCGGGCATCCCGCCGGAGCCGCTCGCGCTCTCGGTGGACGGCGTGCCAGCCGGCTGGAAGATCGATCTGCTGGGCGGCGGCCAGCCGGTCGCTTCGGCCATGCCAGCGGCCAACGAGAGCGTCAGCCTGCAGCTCCGCGTCGACGTCCCGAAGGATGCCAAGCCCGGTTCGCAGAACATCATGATCAAGGCCAAGGGTCTGCTGGTCGCGCTCGAACTGCCGGTCACACTCACCATCGCCAACGAGACGCCGGCCAAGCTCACGATCAAGACCAAGCTGCCCTCGCTGATGGGCACGCCCAAGTCGACCTTCGACTACACGCTGTCGGTCAGCAACGACAGTGGCAAGGATCTGACAGTGGCGCTGGCCGCGCAGGCGCCGGCCAACTTCCAGACCAGCTTCACCGAAGGTTTCGGTAGCAACGAAATCAGCCAACTTCCGATCGAGGCCGGCCAGTCCAAGGACATCAAGATCAAGGTGACGCCGCCGCGCG
>CAWUOG010000357.1:0-3532 GCA_963923875.1 uncultured Alphaproteobacteria bacterium | reverse complement strand
TATTGCGCAAGACCGCGCGCCGGGTCGAGGGACAGTTTCCGCTGATCGGCTGCGGTGGCGTCACCTCGGGCAGCGACGCCTATGCCAAGATCCGCGCCGGCGCGAGCCTGGTGCAGCTCTATTCAGCCATGGTCTTTGGCGGGCCGCCTCTGATCCGCCGGATCAAGGACGAGCTGG
The DNA here is from genome assembly GCA_963923875.1 of uncultured Alphaproteobacteria bacterium. Classification (GTDB taxonomy): domain Bacteria; phylum Pseudomonadota; class Alphaproteobacteria; order Reyranellales; family Reyranellaceae; genus Reyranella. The sequence goes on along the minus strand of CAWUOG010000357.1, from coordinate 3,355 downwards.
CGTCAGCCCTGGCGCGCGACGGCTTCAAGTCGGTCGCCGATGCGATCGGCAAGGATGTCCACTAGGCACAGCGAAAGGCCCCCATGGTCCCGGTTGCCGTTTCGGAGCTAAGCTTGTCCCCATGACCGAGTTCTCCCCTGCGCCGCCCGTTCGATACATGGAGCGCACGCGGCTCTATTACCGCGCGCTCGGCTACGACAACGATTACGTCTGGGCGCACCACACCGAAGTGCCGTTCACGCGGCTGATCAAGCCGCTGCACGACGCAAACATCGCGCTGGTCACGACGGCAGGGCCGCCGGACCGATCGAACCGCGATGCCAAGAACCGCAAGCAGGTCTGGTCGGGCGACGTCCACCACCCGCCGGAACGCTTCGACACCGACCTCGCCTGGGACAAGGAGGCGACCCACACCGATGACCGCGAGACGTTTCTGCCGATCGACGCGGTGAAGCGGCTGGTCGCAGCGGGCTTCGTCGGCGCCTTGGCGCCACGCTTCCATGGCGCGCCGACCGATTACAGTCACCGCAAGACCAGCGAGCACGATGCTCCCGAAATCCTGAGGCGATTACGGGAGGACAAGGTCGACGCCGTCCTGCTCGCGGCGCTTTGACCCGTCTGTCACCAGTCCGTGAGCCTGGTCGCCCGATATCTCGAAGCCAACGGCCTTCCCACAGTGATGATGGGATCGGCCCTCGACATCGTCGAGCATTGCGGCGTGCCGCGCTATTTCTTTGCCGACTTCCCGCTGGGCAATCCGTGCGGCCACCCATGGAACGCCGCCATGCAGGAAGCGATGGTGCGCGGTGCCCTTTCGCTGCTGGAGACTGCGCCGGGGCCTCGTACGACCGTGCGCGCGCCCTTCGAATGGAAGAACGATCCGGAATGGCGCGAGCGCTACAACCGCGTCCGGCCCGAGGATCGGGAACGCCTGCTTGCGATCGGCGACGAGCGGCGCCGGAAGTTCGGCCAGTCGGCCCGCTGAGCCAACCTCGTCAGTTCTCGAGGAACTGTCCGGCGTCGAACTTCACGTAGGCGTCCTCCTCCGTAAAGGCGACGCCGACCGGGTCACCGCCCCTGGCAACGATGTCGACCTGGTTCTGAAGCATCAGCCGCAACATGGCGATGCCGCGGTCGGTCGACATCAGATGCTCTTCCGAATGGAAGGTGATCGCTCCCTGCCCGACCTGCGCTTCGGTGTCCCCGGGAAACCTCTGGTGTTCCTCGGGCGTAAGATCAGCCCAGGCCTTGCCGTTGTAGCGCGACTTGAACTTGGTCAGCGCGCCCTTCTCCTTCACCCTGCCGGCGACGTAGATGCGATAGTGCGTGTCATCGATCGGCACCGTCCAGCCGATCGATTCGACCATGCCGAATTGCGCGACCTGAGGATTCGGCACGACGCGAAGGGTCGGCACGATCGCCTCGGTGACACGGCGGAACGATTTGCTGTCGGGGCCAGGACGCACGGATATCGCCTTCACCCCCATCGGTCCGTACTCGAACGTGACCTTGGGAAAGGCATTCATGATCTGGACGAACTGCGGACCGGAGAAGCTGCCGTGCAGGATCGGCACATGGTACGGATCGACCACGTTCTCGAAGTGCTGCAGCCAGTTGCACGGGGCAATCTGGATGCCGCCGCTGCCGATCGACGAATCATCGGCCTCGACGAACTCGCCAGGCCCCATCACCTCCAGGCATTCGTAGCGCGGCAGCACCGGCCGCTTCGCCGGCGGGCCGAGGTAGGCGAACAACAGGCCGTAGCGCTGCTCGACGGGGTACCAGGGCTGGCGTACCCGCCGGCACTGGGCGCCGCGCGGCTCGGGCTCGGCCGGCATCTCGACGCAATGGCCTTCCACGTCGAACAGCCAGCCGTGGTAGCAGCAGCGGATGCCCTCCTCCTCGATCTTGCCGTAGTAGAGCGTCGTGCCGCGGTGGCAGCAGCGCGGATAGACCAGTCCTGGCCGCCCCTTGCCGTCGCGGAACAGGATCAGCTCCTCGCCCAGGATCTTCACCGCCCGCGGCGTCGAGCCGGCATCGGCGCTCATGCCCACCGGATGCCAATACCGGCGCAGCAACTCGCCCATCGGCGTGCCGCGGCCGACCTCGGTCAGCTTGGCGTTGTAGGTCGGCGGCTTGAGGTCGTAGGCGGATCGAATGTCACTCATCCCAATTCCCTCACTCCACCTTGGCACCGGACTGCCGGATCAACTCGGCCCAGATCGGCGTCTCGCGCACGAGGACCTTCGACAACTCCTCCGGCGTGGAGCCAACCGGCGTCTGGCCCTGGGCCACGAGCTTTTCGATGACCGCTGGATCCGCGAGCGTCGCTGCAATCTCGCGCTGCAGGCGTTCGATGATCGGCCGGGGCGTGCCGGCCGGCGCATAGGCCGCGACGAACAGGCTGAGGTCGAAGCCCGGCACCAGCTGCTCGGCGAAGGTCGGCAGGTCCGGCATCGATGCCGAACGCCGAGCCCCGGCCGCTGCGATCGCCTTCACCTTGCCTGCCGCGATCTGCGTCTTGGCGCTGACCGGCGAGGCCCACGTCAGATCGAGCGTGCCGTTGGCCACGTCCTGCAATGCCGGCACGTCGCCGCGATAGGGCACGTGATTGTACGTGCCGCCGCCGACCTTCTCGCCGAGCGTCTTTTCGAGCATCAGGCCGTAGAGATGGCCCGATGAGCCGATGCCCCAGCTGCCGTAGGTCGCGGGGCGGCCGAGCTTCTTCACCCAGTCGGCCATGCCGCGCAGGTCGCTGTAGGGCGCGTCGACCTTGACGGCAATCAGGATGGTGCCGAGCGAGACCAGCGACACCGGCACCAGATCCTTGGCCGGGTCGAACGGCAGCTTGGCGTAAAGGGAGGGATTGTTGGTGTGCGTCGAGTTGGTGGTGATCAGGAACGTGTAGCCGTCGGGTGCCGCCTTGGCGACGATCTCCGAACCCACGATCGTGTTGGCGCCCGGCTTGGGATCGACCAGCACCTGCTGGCCGAGCCGCTGCGTCAGGCCGTCGGCGATCACCCGCGCCATGGCGTCGATCGCCCCGCCGGCATTGAACGGCACGACGATCCGCACCGGTTTTGTCGGCCACACCGTCTCCGCCCGGGCCCGCGCCGCCAACGGCGCCGCAAGACCGGCAGCCAGAATGGCGCGCCGCTTCACCGAACCGATCGTCATTGCTTCTGCCCTTCTCTCCCGAGCCGGGACTGTAGCCAGCGTGGCCGATGCTGCCTAGCAGAGGAAAGGCGGCATCTTGCGTGACTTCGCCCCTCATTCATTCGGATGGTGCGGTGAAACGCTGCCTCACCTTGCCCCATAGCCAAATCAACTCCCGCAGCCAGCTGTCATCCAAGCA
>CAWUOG010000356.1:0-3535 GCA_963923875.1 uncultured Alphaproteobacteria bacterium | reverse complement strand
TGCTGATGTTCAGCCTGCAGGGCGGCGTTCATCAGAAGGACATCCAGCAGTTCGGCGCCGGCGGCCTGGTGCACGACGTCGGCCGCGGCATCTTCGACTTCGCCGAAGCGGCGACCGCGCTGTCGCAGCTGGACCTGCTGATCTCGATCGACGCTCCGGTCGCGCATCTTTCGGCGGCGATGGGCGTTCCTACCTGGGTGTTGCTGCCGTCGATCTCCGATTGGCGCTGGCGCCTCGGCGGCACGCGCGCGCCCTGGTATCCCTCGGCGCGGCTTTTCCAGCAGCCCAAGGCCGGCGACTGGGATTCGGTCTTCAGCGCAGTGCGAAGCGAGCTCGACCTGCTGAAGCGCTGAACTTCCGCCGGATACCAAGTGCGGCTCGACCCCGTCGGGTCCGTTCGGTACGGTTCCTGCAACAGGGGAACCACCATGCTCGACGACGTCTCACTCGACAAAATCCTGCGCGATGCGCGCTCGCAGAACGGCTTTCTCGACAAGCCGGTCAGCGACGAGCAGCTGCGACGCATTTACGACATCCTGAAATGGGGGCCGACCTCGTCGAATTCCCAGCCGGCACGCTTCGTGTTCATCCGCACCAAGGAGGGCAAGGAGAAGCTTCGGCCGGCGCTGAGTTCGGGCAACATGGACAAAACCATGGCCGCGCCTGTGACGGCGATCGTGGCCTACGACACGCAGTTCTACGAGCACTTGCCGCGGACTTTCCCGCACAATCTGACGGCGCAGAGCTGGTTCAGCGGACCCGGCAAGGAAAACGTCGCGTTCCTGACGGCCTTTCGTAACGGCAGCCTGCAGGGCGCCTACCTGATGATCGCCGCGCGCTCGATCGGCCTCGATGTCGGGGCCATGAGCGGTTTCGACAACGCCAAGATCGATGCCGCGTTCTTCCCGGACGGACGCTTCAAGTCGAATTTCCTGTGCAACATCGGCTATGGCGACAAGGCCAAGCTGTTCGATCGCAACCCGCGGCTCAGCTTCGAGGACGCCTGCACCCTGGCCTGACGCGGCCGACGGCTTTCAGAGATTCAGCGCGAGGCCGATCCGCTGCCAGGGCAGCGGCAACAACGAGAGCAGCGCGACCACGCCGAACGCCAGGATGATCGCGCCGGTGATGCGGTTCAACCAGCGCAGGCCGGTGCCCGTGAAGCGTCCGCGCATCGCCACGGCGATCGTGCAGAGCACGCCCCACCAGGCGAGCGCACCGCAGAACACGCCACCGACCAGGATGGAGGCATCGGTGAAGCTGGAGCCGACGCCCGCGAGATTGCGGCCGGCGAAGGCGGCGGCGAAGGCCATCACCGTCAGCGGATTGAAGACGGTGATGAAGAAGCTCGACGTGGCATAGTGGAAGTGCGTGGAGATCCAGTGCTCGGCATCGTCGGCCACCGGATCGCCGACTGCGCGCGTCCGGTGCCGCATGGTGCTGGCGCCCATCACCACCAGAACGATGCCGCCGATGCCGCGCAGCCAGGCCTCGTTGCGCGCGACGAACTCGATGACGAAGGACAGGCCGAACGCCGCGACCGCGCCGAACACGGCATCGCCCGCGGCCGCGCCGACGCCCGTGAGATAGCCCGCGACGGCGCCCACCGTGATCGAGCGGCGGATGCAGAGCGCTGCCGCCGGCCCGACCGGCACCGCGATGATGAACCCGATCACCGCGCCCTCGATCAGGAGCATCAGCGGATTGAAGACGGAGGCCGGAACCTGCATCGCGCCTACAGTCTTTCGGCGGCGAAGCGCCGTGGCGGCGCGACCAGGCGATCCTGGGCGGCGACGATCTGCAATTCGCGCTCACCCATGGCCTGGGTGGTTTCGAGCACGGCGAACACGGACGCGGCGGCTTTCTCCAGCGCGCTGCCGATGCTGCGGTCCTGCAGCCAATGGGCGGTGAAGAGCGCGGCCACCATGTCGCCGGTGCCGTTGGGCATGATGTCGAAGCCGATCAGCGGTGTGGCGATCCGCCAGGCCGCGTCGGCGGTCACGGCCAGCATCTCGATCTGACCCGCCGGGGCATCGGCCCGGATCAGGCTGGTGAGCAGGGCAAGTCGCGGACCTTTGAGCAGCGTGCGCACCGCCGCCAGGGCCTCCGGCATGGTGGTCACCTTGGCTCCGGTCAGGTGCTCCAGTTCGAAATGGTTGGGCGTGATCAGGTCGGCGGCCGGAATGGCGCGCTCGCGGAAGAAGGTGTCGATGCCCGGCCGGACATAGATTCCGGTATCGGTGTCGCCCAGAACCGGATCGCAGCACCAGATCGCGTTCGGATTGGCGGCACGTACCTTGGCCGCGGTCTGCAGCACGACGTCGGCCAGGGCGGCGTCGCCGACATAGCCGGTGAGCAGGGCGTCGCACTTGGCGAGCATGCCCAGCGCCTCGATGCCGTGGACGATGTCGGCGACCTGCTCGGCGGGCGCAGCCCGGCCCTTCCACGCGCCGTAGCCGGTGTGGTTGGAGAACTCGACCGTGTTCACCGCCCAGACCTCATGGCCCAATCGTTGCAGGGGGAAAGTCGCTGCCCGATTGCCGACATAGCCGTAGGCGACATGGCTCTGAAGCGAGAGAAAGCGCATGGCCGAAGGCACCTTGCCACAAGGAGACCCCTCATTATAGTCCGCCGCGATTTCGAGGAGCCCCCATGTCGATGCCCACGTCGGTACCAGTCCGTCCGCGCCGCAGCGTGCTTTACATGCCGGGTGCCAACACCCGCGCGCTGGAAAAAGCGCGCACCCTGCCTGCAGACGCCCTGATCTTCGACCTCGAGGACGCGGTCGCGCCGGACGCCAAGGAGGCGGCCCGTGGCAACGTCGTGGCCGCCGCCAGGAGCAGGAGCTACGGCAAGCGCGAGATCGCGATCCGCTGCAATGGCTTGACCACGCCGTGGGGCAAGGCCGACGTCGCGGCGATCGCGACCTCGGGCGCCGATGCCATCCTCGTGCCCAAGGTCGAAAGTGCCGCCGACGTGGCGGCGATCGTCGGCCTGCTCGACCAGGCCGGTGCGCCGTCGTCGATGGCGGTCTGGGCGATGATGGAGACGCCCAAAGGAATCCTCAAGGCAGACGAAGTTGCGGGATCGCACAAGCGGCTTGCGCTGTTCGTCATGGGCACCAACGACCTGGTGAAGGACATGCGGGCGCGGCACACGCCAATGCGCCTGCCGATGGTCACCGCGCTCGGTCTCGGCATGCTGGCGGCCCGCGCGCACGGGCTCACCATCCTCGACGGCGTCTACAACGACATCCAGGACGCCGACGGCTTCAAGGCGGTGTGCCGGCAGGGCCTGGAGATGGGCTTCGACGGCAAGACCCTGATCCATCCCAGCCAGGTCGAACCGTGCAACGAGATCTTCGCGCCCTCGGCGTCGGAGCTCGAGATGGCGGGCAAGATCGTCACCGCCTTCAAGACCGCGCAAGCCGAGGGCAAGGGTGTCGCCACTGTCGACGGCCGCATGATCGAGAACCTGCATGTGGAGCAGGCCGAGCGCGCGCTGGCGCTGGCCGCCGCCATCAAGGAGCTGCAGG
>CAWUOG010000355.1:0-3540 GCA_963923875.1 uncultured Alphaproteobacteria bacterium | reverse complement strand
CCCGGTTCAGTGCGACGAGAGCGGTGCCTCGACGTCCTGCCCGAAATAGGCGTGTTCCAGTCGGGCCGGGAGGTTGGGCTCCTTGGCGCCGGCTTCCAGCACGATCGAGCCGCGGGCCAGCGCGTAGACGCGATCGGCCAGCGCCACCGCCTTCTCGATCAGCTGCTCGACCAGCAGCACCGCGGTGCCGGTCTCGCGCAGTCGGCCGGCGGCGGCCAGCACGCGGTCGACCAGTACCGGCGAGAGGCCGGCCGACGGCTCGTCGAGCATCAGCAGCCGCGGCCGGCGGACCAGCCCCTGCGCCACCGCCAGCATCTGCTGCTGGCCGCCGGACAGGGTGCTGGCGCGGTCGGCGCGCTTGGCGGCGATCTCGGGGAAGAAGGCGAGTGCCTCCTCGACCCGGACGGCGAGCTCGCCGCGCGCCATGCCGTAGCCTGCCAGCAGGAGGTTGTCGTGCACGGTCTGCTGCGTGAACACGCGATGGCCCTCGACCACATGCACCAGCCCAAGCCGTACCGTGTCGCCGGGCCCGGCCCGGGAGATGTCCTGGCCGCCGAACGTCATCGTGCCGGTGCGCGGCAGCAGGCCGGACACCGCCTTCAGGAGCGTGCTCTTGCCCGCACCGTTGGGGCCGAGCAGGGCCACGATCTCGCCCTGGCCGACCTTGAGGTCGATGCCGTTCAGGACGCCGATCTTGCCGTAGCCCGCCGACAGACCGGCGACCTGCAGCAGCGGCGGAAAGCTAGGCGCCGAGATAGGCACTGACCACCTCCCGGTGCGAGCGGATCTCGGCCGGTGTGCCGGCCGCCAGGACCTTGCCGAGATTGAGCACGGTCACCCTGTCGCAGATGTCGAAGATCAGGTCGGCATGGTGCTCGACCAGCAGCACGGCCACGCCATGGCGGCTGATCGCCTTGATCAGGGCGCCCAGCCGGCGAATTTCCTCGGCGGACAATCCCGCCGCCGGCTCGTCGAGCATCAGGAAGGCGGGCTTGAGCATCAGCGCGCGGGCGATCTCCATGAAGCGCAGTTCGCTGTGCTGCAGGCGGTCGGCGCGCACGTCGGCCAGCGAGTCGAGACCGACGGTCTGCAGCGCGAGCCGCGCCGCCTCGCGCAGGTGCTTCTCGTCGCGGCGGTGACGCGGCAGGGCGAACAGCGATTCGGTGAAGGTGCCCTGGCCCTGCACCGTGCCGCCGATCATGACGTTCTCCAGCACCGAGGCGCCGAGCACCAGCCGCGGCGTCTGGAAAGTGCGGGCGATGCGGTGCTGGGCGCGCACGTGCGGCTGCTCGAACGGCAGCTCGGCGCCGCCCATCGTCAGACGGCCGGCATGCGGCCGGTAGTAGCCCGAGATCACGTTGAGCGTCGTGGTCTTGCCCGAGCCGTTGGGGCCGATCAGGCCGTGCACCTCGCCCGAGCGGATCTCGAGGTCTAGCCCGTCGATCGCCTTCACGCCGCCGAAATGCAGCGCGATGTCCTTGAGTGCGATCGAGCTGGGGGCGGCCTTGTCGAGCACGCGCGGCAGCAGGTCGGGACGCGGCGCGATCTCGCGGTGCTGCTCGAGCGGCCGGCGGTTCTTGTAATCGAGGAGATCGGCGATGCCGCCCGGGATCACCAGCACGATCAGCAGCAGCAGGGCGGCGTAGAGGAATGTCGACCACTGCACGAGCGGCGCCGCGAACTCCGGCAGCGCCGTCAGGATGATGGTGCCCAGCACCGGACCCAGGATCGAGCCGCGGCCGCCGATCAGGATGGCGATGAAGAACAGCACCGACATCTCGAAGGTGAAGGCGTCGGGCGTGATGTAGCTCTGCAGCGAGGCGAACAGGCCGCCCGCGACGCCGCCCAGCGCGCCCGCCAGCAGGAAGATCAGCATCAGCAGCCGCGGCTTGGCGATGCCGGAGGCCTCTGCCGCCACCTCGGCGTCGCGGATCGCGATCAGGGCGCGGCCGTAGCGGCTGGAGCCGATATTGGCCGTCATCCAGGTCGCGACCGCCGCCAGCAGGAAGCAAAAATAGTAGAAGCCCCAGCCGGGCTCGAACGGCCACGGGAAGGTCGGACCCGGCGTGCCGACGCCGCCGCCGGTGACGTCCTTCCAGGCCAGCGCCACCTGCGTGACGATGGTGGCGAAGCCGAGCGTCGTCATGGCGAAGTAGAAGGTGCGCAGGCGCAGCGCCGGGAGGCCGACGATGACGCCGAAGATCGCGCCCATCACGCCGCCCGCGAGCAGCGCGAGATAGGGATGCCATTCCGGGCCGACGCGGCCCGCCGCCAGGGCCGCGGTGGTGTAGGCGCCGAGCGTCAGCATCGACACCCAGCCGATGGCGATCTGGCCGGCATAGCCCACCACCAGGTTCAGCCCGGCCGACAGGATCCAGTAGATATAGGCGCGCTGGGCAATGACGCCGATGTAGGAATCGTCGAGCAGCGGCAACAGCAGGCCGACCAGTCCGAGCGCGATCCACGAGAGCTTGCCTTCGAGCCGGCCGAGGACTCCGGTCGGTGCCTTGGTCGCCGGGAGGGGTGCGGTGGTGTCCGACATCCGCGTGCCCCTAGACCCGTCGCGCCGTGGCGCCGCCGGCGAGGCCCTCGGGCCGGAGCAGCAGCACGACGATGAAGACCGCGAACACGGCGACCGCCGCGAAGATGCCGCCGACCAGGAAGTTGGCAGCCTGCTGGAACAGACCGAGCGCCAGTCCGCCGATCACGGCGCCCCGGTTGGAGCCCATGCCGCCCAGCGCCACCGGGACGAAGCCGTAGAAGTTGAGGATCGCCTGGTTGCCGATGAAGGCGAGCAGCATCTGCGCGCCGGTGAACCCCGCCAGGGCGCCGATCGCGCCGGCGATGGCGTAGCTGGCGATGCGCAGCCGCGTCTCGGGCAGGCCGAGCGCGCGGGCGGCGTAGCTGTCCTCGGCGATGGCGAGGAAGGCGCGGCCGATCAGGGTTTTGCGGTAGAGGAACTCCAGCCCCGCGACGGTGGCGAAGCAGGCGAGCAGCGGCAGCCAGAATTTCTGGTCGACGATGCCCAGCCACGAATTGGGATCGATCGGGATCAGCACCGGGAACGGCTGCGGTTCGGTGTTGTACTCGATCGCCGTCACCTGCTGGATCATCAGCGCGAAGGCGAGCGTCGACAGCACGTAGAGGTGCTGCTCGATGCTCTTCAGCACCGGCCGCACGGTCAGGATCTCAGTGACGACGCCCAGCACGGCGCCCGCCGCCAGCACCAGGATGAACGCGAGCAATGCGTTCATGCCGAGTTGATTGATGAAGAGCGCGCCCAGCACACCGCCCAGCATTCCCAGCATGCCAGCGGTGAAGCTGAACACACGCGACGCGGAGAACATCACGTTGTACGTGATGCCGATCAGTGCGTAGACCGCTCCTACCGCGAGCCCGTAGGAGACGATCGATGCGAACATGGTCTAGCTGCTGTAGCCCGGAGCGATGTTGAAGGCGCCGTCCTTGAGCGAGTTGACCTCGCACATCACGACTTCCGAGTCGGGGAAGCCGTTGTGCTGCTCGGGAGTCCAGGTGACC
>CAWUOG010000354.1:0-3548 GCA_963923875.1 uncultured Alphaproteobacteria bacterium | reverse complement strand
GCTCCTTGACCGCGGCGACGAGATCAGGCCCAAGCCCCGCACCATCGCGGACGTGGAACAGCGTCACGCGCAAATGCTCGGGGCGTAGCACCCTGCCCTTCAATCCGTGCCCGGTTCTCAACCGCCCCGCGAGGTCGAAGATGCGTGTCGCCGTCGCCGCGTCGGGAAGGGCCGCCAGGAACATCCGGTCGACCGGGGGGCGCTCGAAAAGGCGCTCTTCGAAGCGGCGCAGACGCCCGGCGTGGAGAGGAGATGGCGCCGGGCCACGCCGGAAAGCAGGCGCGGACTGAAATGACGGAGCGAACAATGCGTCCAAGGTATATCTCCTTGAGGTCAATGTTCACTATATGTTCTTTTCAGTGGATAAAGTCAACCAGCCAGAGAAACCGGTCTATTTCAGAGGCTTACTTGATGGTCACTTCGGTTCCACCGAGGCCGACGAACTCCGTCCGGGCCACGCCCGCGCCTGGAAGGAACGCCGGCGGGTGCACCGAGCCGGTGAGCACGAGGTCTCCGGCCTTCAACATCTTGCCGTGCTCGTTCAGCTTGTTGGCGAGCCACGCGAGCGAGATCGGCATCGCTCCCATCACGGCGCTGCCGGGACCGCTGGCCAGCTCCTTGCCGTCGAGCAGCGAGCGGCCCTTCAGATTGGGAAAGTCGAGCTTCTGCCAGTCCTTGATTTCGGTGCCGGTGACGAGGGCGGCCTGCAGGACGTTGTCGGCGATGCGCGCCGGCCCGCTCATCTTGGTGACGTCGGCGTAGCGGTTGTCGACCAGTTCCATGCCGCACCAGACCTGGGCGATGTGGCCGCGGATACTGTCGGCCGTGTGCTTGCTGCCGGCAGCGGCATCCTTGCCGATCTTCACCACCAGTTCGGGCTCGATGCCGGGTTTCAGCGGATAGCCCGCGTCGAATACCGCGCCGCTCTGGCGAAGCCCGCTCTGGTAGATGCCGGCGAACACCGGTCCGGAAAGCTTCAGCGGCTCGTACTGCGTGGGCAGCGTCAATGCCACCTTCCAGCCGGCCAGTCTGTCGCCAGCCGCAGCCAGCCGGTCGTGCACCGCGAACTGGACCTTGTAGGAGTCGGCCTCGGACAGCGGGGCCAGGAGGCCCGCCACGTCCATCGGCTTCCTCGACTTGCGGCCCTCGATCAGCCTGTCGGCGATCGAGGTGACTTCCCTGGCGTCCATTCAATCCTCCCGAAACTCGTCGGGAGGATCATCGCCGCCCACCCCTGCCCCGCGCAAGCGAGCCAGGAGCGGGCGCGAAACTGGAGCGCCAGGCGGCCTTGGCGCGCCGCCTCAGGCGGCCTTGGCACTCGTCGTGCTGTAGAAGCTCTGGCCCTTGGCGGCCATGTCGCGCAGGAGCTTCGGCACTTCGAACTGCTTGCCGTACTTCTTGGCGAATTCGTCGCATTCGGCGACGAACCTCTTGATGCCGACCTGGTCGATCAGGCTGATCGCGCCGCCGGTCTGCGGTGCGAAGCCGAGGCCCATGATCGAGCCGACATCGCCATCCTGCGGATTGGTCAGCACGTTGCTTTCGAGGCAGCGCGCGGTGTCGACGGCCTGCACGTAGAGCAGGCGCTTCTTGATCTCGGTCTCCTTGGCGCGCTTTTCCTCGCCCTCGCCGTACTGCCAGCGAGGATCGGCCGGAAAGTGCTTCGCAAGGTCCGGCCACAGCCGCTTCTTGCCGTCGGCCGGATAATCATAGAAGCCCTTTCCGTTCTTGCGGCCAAAGCGCTCGAGCTTCTTGACCATGAGCTCGAGGATCTCGTCGGCACCCGAGCCTTCGTACTTCTGGCCGGCCGCCTCGGCGTCGCGCTTGGTCTGGTCCATGATCTTCCACGACAGGTCGATCGCGACTTCGTCGTTGAGCGACAGCGGGCCCACTGGCATGCCGGCGAACTTGGCGCAGTTCTCGATCATCGCCGCCGGAATGCCTTCCTTCAGCATGCGATGGCCTTCGGAAATGAAGGCGCCGCAGACGCGGGACGTGAAGAAGCCGCGGCTGTCGTTCACCACGATCGGCGTCTTGCGGATCTTCTGGACGAAGTCCATCGCGCGCGCGAGCGTCTCCTGTGAGGTCTTCTTGCCGACAATGATCTCGACCAGCGGCATCTTCTCGACCGGCGAGAAGAAGTGCAGGCCGATGAAGTTCTCCGGGCGCGCCGACGCCTCGGCGAGGCCGGTGATCGGCAAGGTCGAGGTGTTCGAGGCGAAGATCGCCGTCTTGTCGATCTGGGCCTCGGCCTTCCGGGTGGCTTCGGCCTTGACCTCGCGGTTCTCGAACACCGCCTCGATCACGAGGTCGACGCCCTTGAGCGCGGCGAAGTCCGGCGTTGCCGTGACCTTGGCCAGCATCGCGTCGCGCTTGGCCTGATCGAGGCGACCGCGCTTCACGAGCTTGTCGAGTTCACCGGCGATATGCGCCTTGCCCTTGTCGGCCGCAGCCTGGTCGCGATCGACCAGCACGATGTCGAGGCCGGCCTGCAGCGATACCGTGGCGATGCCGGCGCCCATCAGGCCGGCGCCGAGTACGCCCAGTTTCTTGTATTCCTGCTTCGCCACGCCCTTGGGTCGGCGCGCGAGCTTGTTCGCTTCCTGCAGGCCGAAGAACAGCGTGCGGATCATGCTCTTGGCCACCGGATCGCGCAGCAGCGACACGAAGTAACGCGTCTCGACCTTGAGGCCGCTGTCGAACGGCAACTGCAGGCCCTCGTAAACACACGACATGATCGCCTTGGGCGCCGGATACACGCCGTTGGTCTTGCCGGCGATCATGGCGTTGCCGCCGATGAAGGTCTGCACGCCTGGCGGGCTCCACACCTGGCCTCCGGGGAAACCGGGTGTCTTGAAGCCCGGCTTGTCCCACGGCTGCACGGCACGGCTGTCGACCGGCTTGCCGCCCTTGCCGGCATAGGCCGGAACGACGGTTTCCTTGTTCTCCGCCGTCAGCCACGCCTTGGCGCGCGCCAGCAGCTGGTCAGCCGGCACCACTTCATGGATCAGGCCGAGGGTCTTGGCGGCGTCGACCGTGAGGTCCTTGCCTTCGATCAGGATCGGCGCGGCGTTCATCACGCCGACCAGACGCGGAATGCGCTGGGTTCCGCCGGCGCCCGGCAGCAGGCCGATCTTGACCTCGGGCTGGCCGATCTTGGTCTTCGGATTGGCCGCGGCGATGCGGTAGTGACTGGCGAGGCAGATCTCGAAGCCGCCGCCCAGCGCGGTACCGTTGATCGCGGCGACGACCGGCTTGCCCCCGGTCTCCTGGCCGCGGAACAGCTTCTGCAGCTGGCTGAACTGGTCGGTGAGCTTGGCGGCATCGGTCGTGTCCGCTGCCATCAGCATCTCGAGGTCGGCGCCGGCAATGAACGTATCCTTGCCGGAGGTGATGATGATGCCCTTCACCTTGTCGTCCTTGAGCGCCTTTCCGAGCGCGTCGCGGTAGGCAGTGATCGAGCCCTCGTTCAGCACGTTCATGGAACGGCCCGGCATGTCCCAGGTGATGGTGGCGATGCCGTCGCTGTCGACGTTGTAGTTGATCAT
>CAWUOG010000353.1:0-3548 GCA_963923875.1 uncultured Alphaproteobacteria bacterium | reverse complement strand
CGTATCGTCGCGGTGGAGTTCCGGGACTCGCTTCCGCGCAGCACCATCGGCAAGATCATGAAACGCGAACTGCGCGAGCCTTATTGGGCCGGCCGCAGCGCCCGAATCTAGGAACCCCTTTGAGGGACTCAATGTCAGAACCTACGCTCCGCTCCGCCCATCTCTTCACCCTGACGCTCGACGTCGATCCGAATTTTACCGATGTCGGCGACACCCCGTACGGGCACCGGCGCATCGCGACGGTGAAAGGCGGCAGGTTCGAAGGTGAGGAACTCAAGGGCACGGTCCTGCCGACACCTGCCGGCGATTGGCTGTTGATGCGCCGTGACGGGATCCTGATGCTGGACGTGCGGCTCACGCTCAAGACCGACGACGGCCACCTCGTCTACATGAGCTATCGTGGCATGCGGCATGGACCCGCCTGGGTCATCGAGGCGCTCAACAAGGGCGAGAAGGTCGACCCCAGCCAGTATTACTTCCGCTCGACGCCCTATTTCGAAACGGCATCGGAGAAGTACCGGTTCCTCAACCGCATCGTCTGCGTGGCGACCGGCCGCCGAGATCCGACAGGCCCGGTCTACGAGGTCTTCCAGATCCTCTAGAGTGCGTCCCGCCCGGCTATTTTTGGTTCGGCGGCAGGCTAGCCGTGAAATGTGGAATCTGGAGCGGCCTTACCCATGCAAGTGGGGGCCGCTCTGGCTAGCCGGCGATCTTCGCCAGCACGGGAAGGATGTACTCGCGGAACTTGGACGGGTTCTCGCTCATCGGAAAGTGGCCGAGTTCCTTCATGATCTGGACGTGGACGCCCGGAATTTGGCCTGCCGTGCGTAGCGTGTCCTCGGCCGTGCAGGAGAAGTCGTATTCGCCGGTCAGCAGATAGAGCGGGCAGATCTTGGTGTCGATGCGCTTGACCTTTTCCCGCAGGTCGCCGTCGACGCGATAGAAATAGAGATCGCCTTTGAACACGCCGGGGCCGCCCTGCATGTACATCCACAGCGTCTCGTGCCGGCTGACCGGTGGGCTCTGCGGCGCGATCAGGCCGGAGATCAATGCGGCGCAGACCTCGCCGCCATGTACGTCGGGGCGATGAAGCCAGTCCGTGTCGTACCATGGCTGCTGGAAGTCGGCGGCCTCGAGTGCGATCAGGGCGCGAAACTCCGCGGCATGTTCGATCGCGAGGTTGAGCACGATGCGGCCGCCGATCGAACATCCCATGACAACGGGCTTGTCGAGTTCCATGGCTTTGCAGAAGGCGCGGATCGCTGCCGTGTAGCTCTGCGTCGTAAGTCGATACTCGTGCTTTTCCCAGCCGTCGGGCGGTGTCGACTTGCCGTGCCAAGGCATGTCGAAGGCGAGCACCCGAAAGCGCTTCGTGACCTCGGGATCCGCCAGCAGGTGGCGGAATTGGCGGTTGTCGGCGCCGGCCGTGTGGAGGCAGACCAGCGGAATGCCTTGTCCTGCTTCCTCGAAGTAGAGGCGGTGGGCGACGTCCTCGATTTCGGTCCACACATAGCGGCCGACCATGGGATCGAGCTTCGGCGCCATCGTCAGGCCTCCCGCCGTGGCAGGGCGAGCAAGTCCTTGAAGAACTGCAGGTTCTGCAACAGCGGCCGCAGGTCGCCGTCCATCGATGCCGCACCGCGCTTGGTGAGGGCGAAGAGGTCGTGCCAGCCGGGCGCCGGGACTTTCTGCCAGTGATTGACCCAGGCTTCTTCGCTGCCGCGGATCGAGAAGGAGACCGATCTCATCAACCGAAATCCACGCTCGAGGCTGGCCAGGCGACCACCTGCTATGTCGAGAAGAAACGGCTCGTTGCCGATCTCGACCCGACATTTGACGAAAAGCGATCGGCCGCGGCGAAGAAGGTCTGAGTCACCGGAGAGCAGCTCCGGCAATCTGGCGAAACGGTCCGCCGCGGTCATTCTTGCAGCACGTACTCGATCGTGGAGCCGTCGGACGCCTGAAACGAGGTCTTCACCCAGCGGCCCCGATCATCGAACCATTGATCCATGACGACGTCGCCCGTGTACGAATAGCGCGTCGCAGGAACAAAGCCGGACAAGGTTTTGACGTTCTCGCGTGGCCCCTGGGAGATGTTGACCTTGGCTTCGGTGCCCTTTTGCGTGTTGAGCAGCATCGACTGCCGCACTTGCTCGATGTTCCAGTGTGACGACGGAAGGGTCTTCCCGGGCAGCACTGTCCGATTGCCGTCGTGGGTCACGGAGATGTCGTCCGCCTGACGCGTTGCCATGACGTTGTGTTTCGTGCCGTTGTCGTTCGTGGTGCTCGTGAGGGAAACCAGCGAATCGCCCGACCAGACCTCCTGCGCCCGATGGCTGTAGCGGTATGCGGTGAAGCCCATGAACTTCACCGCGAGATCGATCGACGTCGAAACCTTGAGTTGCCCGCCGTCGCGCTCGAATGTCACCGTATGTCGGCCGATCGGCTCGCCATTGCGATAGGCGACAAAAGACAGCGAAGGGCCGTAGGGCAAGGCCCCGGCCGCCGAAGCGACGGCGCTCGACAGGATCAGCAGAATGGCGAGCAAAGACAAGCGCATGACCGCCTCCTTGGCTGATTATACGCAATTCGGCCGGGCCGGATCACGTTCCGGACACGGCATCAGACGATGCGGTCAGCCTTGAGTTTGGCGATGTCAGCTTCCGCATAGCCCAGTTCCTGCAGGATCTGTTCGGTATGCTCGCCGAGCTTGGGCGCCCGGCGGCGGATGGTAAGCGGCGTGCGCGAGAGCTTTACCGGTTCCTGCACGACGGGCACCGGCTTGGGAACGCCGGGGAACTCCATCTTGTGGAAGAATCCCGCCTCGTTGACGTGGCGATCGTCGAGTGCCTGCTGTGGTGTGTAAACGGCACCGGCCGGGATGCGGTTGGCTTCGAGCAACTCCAGGGCTTCGGCAACGGTCCGCCCGCTGCACCATTTCTGCATGATTTCCGATAGCGCTTCGCCATTGTCGCCGCGCGCCAGGTCGTCCTTGAAGCGTGGATCGGCGGCAAGATCCTCGTTACCCATCAGGCGGCACCAGCGCACGAACAGTGGCTGGCCGATCGTCATGGCGTAGATCCAGCCGTCCTTGCATTTGAAGGTGTCCGAGGGGCCGGCGGTAAAGCCGCGATTGAGCGTCGCCACGCGGTCGAGATTGAGCATGGTCTGCTCGATCAGGTGGCTGTTGGTGATGTTCATCGCCGTGCGCAAGAGCGCGGTCTCGACCTTCTGGCCCTTGCCGGTCTTGGCGCGGTCCATCAAGGCAGCCAGCACGCCCACTGTGCTGAGCAAAGCCGAGCCGAAATCGACGTACGGCGCATTGGCGCGCGTCGGCACCTTGCCGTCGCCCGACAAATGCATGGCCCCCGACATTGCCTGGCCGATCGTGTCGAAGCCCACACGAGTGGCATAGGGGCCTTCCGAGCCGAAGGTCGAATTCGTCGCCAGGATGATGCGCGGGTTGATGCTCGAGATGGATTCGTAGTCGATACCCATCTTCTTGAGGTCTTCGTAGGGCAGGTTGGCGATCACCACGTCGGACACGG
>CAWUOG010000352.1:0-3553 GCA_963923875.1 uncultured Alphaproteobacteria bacterium | reverse complement strand
AAAGAAAGAGGCCGTCCTGTCGGGGGAGAGTGACAGGACGGCCAAGCGCCTCCGAAGAGGCTGAACACGGCTTTGGGGGGACCGTGTTCGGGGGAGATACAAAAGGAAGATGGAAACAGGGGGTGTCGGTCGCTAGGCCCAATTGGGGCATTCCTGTGATTTCTGCGTTTCGCAGGGAGGCTGGCGATGGGGCGATTCTCCTCGTTGAATCAATGGGATATCGACCTGGCCTTCGGGCAGGGGGAGAGCCGGAAGAGGCTCACCCCCCGGTCAGGCCGCGATCGCCAACGGCGGCGCTTCGGCGGGCGTCGCGGGAGTTGGGTGGCGGATCAGGTGATCGAACGCCCCCAGGGCGGCGGTGGCGCCCTGGCCCAGCGCGATCACGATCTGCTTGTAGGGCACGGTCGTGGCGTCGCCGGCGGCGAACACGCCGGGCAGCGAGGTCTGGCCGCGGGCATCGACCTCGATCTCGCCGCGGGCCGACAGCGCCACGGTGCCCTTCAGCCATTCGGTGTTGGGCACCAGGCCGATCTGCACGAACACGCCTTCCAATTCGACGGTGCGCGCGGTGCCGCCGACGCGGTCGCGATAGACCAGGCCGGTCACCTTCGTGCCGTCGCCCAGCACCTCGGTGGTCTCGGCCGAGGTCACGATCGCCACGTTGGCGAGCGAGCGCAGCCTGTCCTGCAGCACGGCGTCGGCCCGCAGCTTCGAGTCGAACTCGATCAGGGTGACGTGCGCCACGAGGCCGGCGAGGTCGATCGCCGCCTCGACGCCGGAATTGCCGCCGCCAATCACCGCCACGCGCTTGCCCTTGAACAGCGGCCCGTCGCAGTGCGGGCAGAAGGCCACGCCCTTGTTGCGGTACTGCTCCTCGCCCGGGACGTTCATGGTGCGCCAGCGCGCGCCCGGCGCCAGGATCACGGTGCGCGCCTTGAGCGAGGCGCCGTTCTGCAGGCGCAGTTCGGCAAGCCCGCCGGGCTCAGCCGCCGGCACCAGCGCCGTCGCGGTCTGCAGGTTCATGATGTCGACGCCGTAGTCGCGCACGTGCTCTTCCAGCGCGACGCCGAGCCTCGGGCCCTCGGTGTGACGCACCGAGACGAAGTTCTCGATCGCCAGGGTGTCGAGCACCTGGCCGCCGAAGCGCTCGGCCGCGACGCCGGTGCGGATGCCCTTGCGCGCGGCATAGACCGCCGCCGCCGCACCGGCCGGGCCGCCGCCCACCACCAGCACGTCGAAGGCCTGCCTGTTCTTCAAAGCCTCGGCCTGGCGCTCGGCGGCGCCCGTGTCGAGCGTGCTCTCCAGCTGGGCGAGAATCTGCTCGAGGCTCATGCGGCCCTGCGCGAAGGGCTGGCCGTTCAGGAAGACCGCGGGCACGGCCATGACGCCGCGCGCCTCGACTTCCTTCTGGAACAGCGCGCCGTCGATCGCGACGGCACGGATGCGCGGATTGACCACGGCCATCAGGTTCAGCGCCTGCACCACGTCGGGGCAGTTCTGGCAGGACAGCGAGAAGTAGGTCTCGAAGACGTGCTCGCCCGCGAGACCGCGGATGCGGTCGAGCAGCTCCGCGGCCTGCTTCAGCGGATGGCCGCCGACCTGCAGCAGCGCCAGCACCAGCGAGGTGAATTCGTGGCCCATCGGCAGGCCGGCGAAGCGCACGACGCTGTCGCTGCCGGGCGACGCGATGGCGAAGGACGGCCGGCGCTCGTCGGTTCCGTCCTCGCGCACGGCGATCCTGTCCGACTGCGCGGCGATGTCGTGCAGCAGGGCCCGCAGCTCGGCCGATTTCGGCGAGGAGTCGAGCGAGGCGACCAGTTCGACCGGCCGGGTCAGCCGGGTCAGGTACTGCTTGAGCTGGGTCTTGAGAGGGGCGTCCAACATGGCGGTGCTCCGGCGAGAAGGGAATTCAATCGGTCTTCCCCTTCGCGGCGTGCGCGAAGGGGAAGGAAGCCGGTCGGCGTCAGATCTTGCCGACCAGGTCGAGCGACGGGGCGAGGGTCTTCTCGCCTTCCTGCCACTTGGCCGGGCAGACCTCGCCCGGGTGGGCGGCGACGTACTGCGCCGCCTTGATCTTGCGCAGCAGCTCGGTGGCGTCGCGGCCGACGCCGCCGGCGGTGATCTCGACGATCTGGATGCGGCCCTGCGGGTCGATCACGAAGGTGCCGCGGTCGGCCAGCCCCGCCTCCTCGATCAGCACGCCGAAATTGCGCGAGATCGCATGGGTGGGATCGGCCAGCATCGGATAGGCGATCTTGCCGATGGCCGGCGAGGTGTCGTGCCAGGCCTTGTGGCTGAAGTGCGTGTCGGTCGAGACGCTGTAGATCTCGACGCCGAGCTTGCGGAAGGCCTCGTAGTTGTCGGCGAGGTCCTCGAGCTCGGTCGGGCAGACGAAGGTGAAGTCGGCCGGATAGAAGAAGAAGACCGACCACTTGCCCCTCAGGGTCTGGTCCGTCACCTGGATGAACTCGCCCTGCTGGTAGGCGGTTGCCTGGAAGGGCTTCACTTCGCTGTTGATCATGGACATGTGCTTGCTCCCGAGGTGTCTGGGTTGGGGGTTGGCTTTCGGCTACGGGGGAGAGATAGGGCGCGGGCTCAAGCGACTGAAACGAATAAAAACGACTTGAGTAATCGGTTTTGGCGATTACATGGAACGCCATGAAACCGCTGCCCACGCTGCGCCAGCTCGGCTACCTGGTGGCCGTCGTCGACCAGTGCCATTTCGGCCGCGCCGCCGAGGCCTGCGCGGTCACCCAGTCGACCCTGAGCGCGGGCATCCGCGAACTCGAGGACGTGCTGGGCGCGCCGCTGCTGGAACGCACCAAGCGCACCGTCGTGCCGACGCCGCTGGGCCGCGACATGGCCCGGCGCGCGCGCGAGCTGCTGCAGGGCGCCGAGGACATGGTCGACACCGCCCACGCCGCCACCGACCCGATGGCGGGGCCGCTGCGGCTGGGCGTGATCCCGACCATCGGGCCGTTCGTGCTGCCCAAGGCGATGCCCCGGCTGCGCAAGGCGTTTCCGCGCCTGCAGCTTTTCCTGCGCGAGGAGCAGACCGCGCCGCTGCTCGCCAAGCTGCGGGACGGCGAACTCGACGTCGCCCTGCTGGCGCTGCCCTACGCCACCGGCGACGGGATCGAGACCCTGGAGCTGGCCGAGGATCCGTTCTCGGTGGTCTATCCGCCGGGCCATCCGGTGCCGGGCAAGGAAGTGAAGCCCGGCGACATCGAGTTCGAGAACCTGCTGTTGCTCGAGGACGGCCATTGCCTGCGCGACCAGGCGCTGGCGGCGTGCCGGCTCGAGGGCGCGCGGCGCAACGCGGGCTTCCAGGGCACCAGCCTGCACACGCTGGTGCAGATGGTGGCCAACGGCCTCGGCATCACCCTGCTGCCCCGGATGGCGCTCGACGCCGGCATCCTGCGCGGCCTGTCCCTCGACGTGCGGCCGCTCGCGGGCCGGACCAGCGCGCGCCGGATCGGGC
Source organism: uncultured Alphaproteobacteria bacterium (assembly GCA_963923875.1). Lineage (GTDB taxonomy): Bacteria > Pseudomonadota > Alphaproteobacteria > Reyranellales > Reyranellaceae > Reyranella. The sequence continues at coordinate 72 of CAWUOG010000352.1, read as the reverse complement.
TGGCGTGGCGGCGCATGTCGGCGCGCAAGCAGACGTTCCGGACGCTGGGGGCGGAGATCGGGAAGGTGCTGA
>CAWUOG010000351.1:0-3559 GCA_963923875.1 uncultured Alphaproteobacteria bacterium | reverse complement strand
GCGATCGCGCCGACCGGATGCCAGCCGTCGCCATGGCGCGCGGTACGGCGCAATGCGGCCGGCGAATGGCCGCCGACCCAGATCGGCGGATGTGGTTTCTGCAGTGGGAAGGGCTCGCAGCGGATGTCGCTGTAATCGTAGAATTTGCCTTTGAAAGTCGCTGGCGACTCCGACCAGAGCTGCTTGAGAATCGCGATCCACTCGTCTGTAACGGCGCCGCGCCGGGCGAAATCGGGACTGGCCAGCGCCTCGAACTCTTCCTTCAGCCAGCCGACGCCAACGCCCAGCGTGACGCGTCCGTTCGACAGCACGTCGAGCGATGCGACCATCTTTGCCGTCAGGACCGGGTTGCGGTAGGGCAGCACCAGCACGGAAGTCACGAGCCGCAGCTTTTCGGTCGCGCCGGCAACGATACCCAGGATCGAGAAGGTCTCGAGGGCATCGCCGCCGCCGGGATGCTTTCGGTCGAGCGTGTAGGGATAGTCGGACTCGCTCTTGATCGGAAAGACGACGTGGTCGGCGATCATCGCCGAATGCAGGCCTAGTCTTTCACCTTCCCGGGCCAGTGACAGCACGCCTTCACGCGTCGCCGAAGGCCCCCGAGTAGGAAGGTAGAAGCCGTAGCGCATCAGGGCTGTCTTCCCCATTCAGATGGGGAAGTGCCCGCGCTACGCGCGGGCGATGGGGTCATGACCTCTCCGCCGCCGAAAGACGGCGGCACCTCCCCATCTGAATGGGGAGGAATGCGCTATGCATTGTGAGCCCTATTGAGGCGATCAAAGCCCTCGGCGAGGTCGGTCTTGAGATCTTCGACGTCTTCCAGGCCGATATGGACGCGGAGGATGTGCTTGTCCTTGGGCCACGGCACGGCGGTGCGGTAGTTGTCCGGGTGCGCCGGGATCAGCAGGCTCTCGTAGCCGCCCCACGAGGCGCCCATGCCAAAGATGTCCATGCCGTCGAGCATGGCGGCGACTGCCTTCTTGCTGGTGCCGTCGCGCAGGGTGAACGAAAACAGACCCGATGCGCCCTTGAACTGCTTCTTCCAGTTCTCGTGACCGGGGCAGTCGGGCAGTGCGGGGTGCAGCACCTTGTCGACCTCGGGGCGGGTCTTCAGCCAATGGGCGATGTGCAGGCCGCTCTTTTCGTGATGGCGCAGTCGGATGCCCATGGTGCGCAGGCCGCGCAGCGCCAGATAGCTGTCGTCCGGGGCGGCATGGAAACCGAAGTTCATGCAGGCGGTCTTGACCAGTTCGAACATCGGCCGCGTGGCACAGGAGATCAGGCCCATCATCGCATCGGAATGGCCGACGATGTACTTCGTTCCCGCATGCACCGAGATGTCGCAGCCGTGCTCGAACGGCTTGAAGTAGAGCGGTGTTGCCCAAGTGTTGTCGATGATCACCGCAAGTTTGTGCTTCTTGGCGATCTCCGCAATCGTGTCGACATCCTGCACCTCGAAGGTCTGGGAGCCCGGCGCTTCCAGGTAGACCGCCTTGGTGTTGGGCCGGATCAGCTTCTCGATGCCGGCGCCGATCATCGGATCGAAGTAGGTCGTCTCGACGCCAAAATTCTTCAGCGTGGTGTTGGCGAAGCGGCGAGCCGGACCATAGCAATTGTCGGTCAGCAGGAAATGGTCGCCGGTCTTGAAGAAGCCGACGATTGCGCCGGTGACAGCTCCCAGTCCCGATTGCACGGCGATCGAACGGTGTGCGCCCTCGATTGCGGCCACGGCATCCTCGAGCGCCTTCTGGGTGGGGGTGCCGTTGCGGCCGTAGCCGAAGCCCTCGAACGGGATGCGGTTCTCGAACTTCTCCATCGTCGGGGAGAGGATCGTCGAGGCGTGATAGACGGGCGGATTGACGATGCCGAAATTGTTGTCGGGATCGCGGCCGGCGACGGCCAAGATGGTGTCTGGATTGGTATAAGTTTTCTTCGCGGTCATGATGACCGACTATGGCACGCCCATTACTTGGACGTCACTTGCCTGGGGGGCGGCCAGCGATAAATGTCGGGCCACAGAACGCGCGGGTCCTGCAATTCCAGGCTTTCGCTGCGCGCGATGCGAAACCCGGCCTTGCGATAGGTATCCAGCGCCTTCGGGTGGTCAACCGTGTTGGTGTTGAGAACCAGAAGCCCGGCGCCACGGGCAAAGCCGCGCTCGATGGCGCGGTCGAGCAGCCACGGCCCGATACGCCGGCCAATCCACGGCAGGGTGAGACCGAAGAACTGGATTTCGTTCTCCAGAAGTTCGAAATAGCCGACCAGGTCGGTACCGTAGCGGCAGACATGCAACTCGTGGCCTGGCTGCGCCAGCAACGCGGCGAGTTCGGTGTCCGACAGCAGGCGGCGCTCGTACCACAGCCAGGCCCGGCCCACCCGGTCGTAGAGTTCGCGATAGAGGGCGACGGTCGGCGAGAGCTCGCGTGCGACCCGCACGTCGATGTCGGGCGTCAGGCCTCGTTTGGTCCAGTCGGCCGGCGCGATCTCCAGATGGGTGATCGTGATCGCAAGCTTGCCGTCGGCGCGTGGCGGGGGCTGGTGGGCGAATTGCCCGGAACTTCGAGAGATGTCGCGCGTGTTCACTTGGCGGACGGCTTCAATCCGATGCGGCCGGCGATCATCCGGTCGACCAGACGGCGCGGCAGGTAGCGGGTCAGGAAGGTCTGAACCGGGTTGGGCGTCACGGTGTAACGCGCCTTGGGATTGGCCACTGTCAGGGCGGTGTGCACGGCCTCGCCGATGCGTTCGGGCGCGAGCCCCTTGGCCGCCGTGTCGAGCATGATGGTCTTCATCTTCTCGAGAATGGGCGCGTAGGGCGTATTGCCGAACGGTGCGATTGCGCCCTCGGTCTTGTCCCAGATCGGCGTGACCACGGCCCCGGGGGCCACGATCACCACGTCGATGCCGAACAGCATCAGCTCGCGGCGCAGCGCCTCGCTCAGTCCATCGACGGCGAACTTGGACGCGGCGTAGGGGCCGGCGAAGGGCAGGGCATTCTTGCTGCCGATCGACGACATCATGACGATGCGGCCGGGTGGCCCCTTGCGGTCGCGATCGGTGCCGAGCAGCGGTGCGAAGGCCTGCGTCACCACGAGTTGGCCCGTGACGTTGATGTCGAACTGGCGCTCGAAGTCCTCGATGCGCAGATAGAGCAGCGGACCTGCGACCGCCATTCCGGCGTTGTTGACCAGGCCGGCGAGGGTGTCGCCCCGGAGTGCCAGCTCGACCTGTCTCGCGGCGGCGGCGACGGCACGCTGGTCGGTGACGTCGAACAGCAGCGGCGTGACCGTGGTCCCGAACTCGCCGGTGAGACGATCGGCGTCGGCCTGCTTGCGGACCGCGGCGAAGACGTGGAAGCCTTTCTGCGTGAGCACTTTCACGCATGCATGGCCAATGCCGGTCGAGGCGCCGGTGACGACGACGGAACGGGTGGCAGCCATGCTCTCGATCGCCCTAGGCGGGGCCGGTCACGATCGGTGTGTCGGCGCGGCCGCCCCATTCGGTCCATGAACCGTCATAGATCGCCGCCTCCGGCGAACCGGTGAGATAGAGTGCCAGT
>CAWUOG010000350.1:0-3567 GCA_963923875.1 uncultured Alphaproteobacteria bacterium | reverse complement strand
GCGGCGTCGATCCGGTCGAGGTCCTTCAGCCAGCTTGCGTGCTCGGAGGACCCTACGGCCGGCGTGAATTGCGCGGCCGTGGGATAGCTCGTGTAGCGTGGGACCGGCTTGTCGTACGCGGCCAGCAGGGCGCGATCCATGACTGCCTCAGTGTGACATCAGGACCGGAACGGTCATGCTCGTCAGCAAGGTGCGGCTGGCGCCGCCCAGCACGAATTCGCGCATGCGGGAATGTCCGTAGATGCCCATCACGATCAGGTCGGTGTCGTGATCGGCGGCACGCGACAGGATCACGTTTCCCACGTCGGTATCCGCCGCAACGTCGCGCTGCACGGTGACCTTGGCACCGTGGCGCGCCAGCCAGGTCGCGACATCGGCACCAGGCTCCGCTCCGTGCCCGCCGCCAGTGCTTCGCGGATCGATGACCAGCACCGTGACCTTCTCCGCCGCCTTCAGAAACGGCAGGGCATCGGACGCCGCCCGGGCGCTCTCCCGGCTGGCGTTCCAGCACAACATCACGTTCTTTCCCGGCGCACGCGAGACGCCGATATGCGGCACGACAAGGGTTGGCCGGCCGGTCGCGAGCGACACCGCTTCAGGCATGTCGTCGGGGGTCTGGCCGTCACCCTGCGAGGCAGCCTGACCGACGACGACGAGATCGGCGTAGCGGGCGTGAACGGCCAGTTCGGAATCGGCGAAGCCGTCGACAACGCGCCATTCGCTCGACAGATGCTTGCCCTTGATCGCCTTCTGAAACGCCGACGACGACGTATTGAGGTCGTTCTTCACTTGCTGTTCATAGGCTTGAAACAGGCTGTCCATCGGCATGCCGCCATCGAAGAACATCGGCGCCTCGAACGGCGGCCGGGCATGGGCGCCCACCAGATGGGCCCCAAATCGCGCTGCCAGTTCCGTCGCGACCTCGAGGCGCTGCGGCACACGCGCGCCAGCATCGCAATTGACGAGGATTGTCTTGTAGGTCATGGGCAACCTCTTGCTGAAGTGCCGTGAACACTGCGCCCCTGCCCTCTCGATCGTTTTGACGCAGGTCAAGTGAATGGACGTTTTTTCGCATTTCCTCGCGGTCTGTCGATCCGGCCTCGCAACTCTTTCGGTCGATGGCGGCAGCTTGCCGGTCTCGCTATTTCTCGCCGGCCTCGCCGGCAGCCTCGTCCATTGCGTCGGCATGTGCGGGCCGTTCGTGCTCGGGCAGGTGGTGAGCGGAATCGAGGGCGAGCGCCTGGCCTACGGTGAATGGCGCCGTCTCGCGGGAGCAGCGCTGGCGCCCTATCATCTGGGCCGCCTGACGACGTACACGGTGTTGGGGGCACTCGCGGGAAGCATGACCTCGATCTTTGCCTCCACGGCGGCCTATGTCTGGCTGTCGGCAGGGCTGCTCTCTGGAGCTGCGCTGCTCATGTTGGCCCAGGCCTTCGGGCTCGCGACCGGAATCGCATCCCCGTGGAGCGCGGCGCTCGCCCGGATCGGCGGACCGCTGACGAGCGCTCGGGGCCCTGCGGCGCGCTATGCGCTCGGCGTGCTGCTCGGCTTCCTCCCCTGCGGACTGCTCTATGGTGCGCTGGCGGGCGCCGCCGGCTCGGGATCGGCAGAGACCGGGGCACTCGCCATGGCGGCCTTCACGGCCGGTACGACGCCGGCACTGATCGCCGTTGGCTGGGGGGGATTGATTGCCCGACGGCAGTTGCGCCGGGCCGGGCGCTGGATCGCCATTCCGCTACTGCTCGCCAACGCCATCGTCATGCTGGCGCTGGCAAGCAGCCGCTTCTGACGATCAGGATGCCTTGATCAGAGGTCAAGCCTGCGAGGCAGTCGCCGGATCCGCGAATTTCACGATGTCGCGATAGGCGTGCCAGGTCGCGTGCGCCACCAGCGGCAGGACCACGACCAAGCCGACCAGGCCAGGGATCATCGCCAGGCCCACCAACAGAACGATCAGCCCGGCCCACAGCAGTATCGGACGTGGATTGAGGCGGATGGCGGCGACGGAGGTGGCGATCGCCTCGAAGATGTTGGCATCGCGCCGATCGAGCAGATACGGCATCGAGAAGGCGCCGAGCACGAACGCAATCGCCGCAAGAGCCGCGCCGCAGGCCACGCCGGTGGCAAGAAACGGCAAGCTGCGCGCCGAATGCCAAGCGAGATCCATGAACCGGTCCCATGATGGCACCGTACGCCACTCGAACAGCGCGAACAGAAGCTGCGCCACGCGCATCCAGGCGAGATGCAGGAGCAGCAGCACCAGGCCCATCAGCGCGATCTGATCGGGGTTGCGCCGCCAGGCCAGCAGGGTCGATTCGCCATCGATCATGTGATTTGCCTCGAGCCGCCGGCTCACTTCGTAGAGACCGACGGCGACGAACGGCCCGACAAAGAAGAACCCCGCGCTAAGCGGCAGCACCAGAAAGGGAAGGTCGAGCCAGAGCAGCAGCGCCGAGGCGAGCCAGCCCGTGACCACAGGCAACAGCCCCCAGGCGAGACTGATCCCCGGCGCGGCCCACAGATCGCGCCAACCCGCCGCCAGCCAGATCCACGGCCGGTCGATCGGAACACGCGAGATGTAGGGTTGCGGGCCGCGGAACACGGCAATTGAGTCGTTCATCGCCCTCTCTCCCTGCTGACCGGCCAATAGATACTGGTCAACCTATTGCAGCCTTGACGCACATCAAAGAGGGCGAACGCCGTCGCCCTTAAGGTCGCGCCGTCGCGCTGCCTTTCAGCGCCGGGAGCGAGAATGTCCAGCCAAGCTACTTTGCAATCCGTTCGGCCGGCGCCGCGTTACGTCGAGGATGTCGTCCGCGCCTCCGTGCTGCTCGCCACCTTCTGGGGAGTTGCCGCCTTCCTGGTCGGCGTCGTTATTGCCGCCCAGCTTGTCTGGCCGCAGCTCAGCCTCGACACGGAATTCCTGACCTTCGGCCGGCTGCGGCCGTTGCACACGTCGGCGGCGATCTTCGCCTTCGGGGGCACGGCACTGATCGGCACTGGATTTCACGTCGTGCAGCGCACCTGCAGGGCCGAACTGTTCGGCGGCGCACCCCTCGGCTGGTTCGTGTTGCTCGGCTATCAGCTCTTCATCGTCATCGCGGCGACCGGTTACCTGCTCGGCATCACCCAGAGCAAGGAATACGCCGAGCCCGAATGGTACGCTGACCTTTGGCTGACCATCGTCTGGGTCGCCTTTCTGGTCGTCTATGTCGGCACGGTGATGAAGCGCGAAGAGCCGCACATTTACGTCGCCAACTGGTTCTACCTCGCCTTCATCGTCACCGTCGCGATGTTGCACATCGTCAACAACGCCGCGATCCCGGTGTCACTGGCGGGCAGCAAGAGCTACGTCGCCTGGGCGGGCGTTCAGGACGCCATGATCCAGTGGTGGTACGGCCACAACGCGGTTGGCTTCTTCCTGACCGCCGCCTTCCTCGGCATGATGTACTACTTCATCCCTAAGGCGGCGAACCGGCCGGTTTACTCGTACCGGCTGTCGATCGTGCACTTCTGGTCCCTGGTGTTCATGTACATCTGGGCCGGCCCCCATCACCTGCACTACAC
>CAWUOG010000349.1:0-3595 GCA_963923875.1 uncultured Alphaproteobacteria bacterium | reverse complement strand
GCGGATTGCCACGACGCTCCAGCCGCCCACCGTGACCGACTGGAAATCGCCGGCCGTGGGCAGTTGGCCGGTGGCGCAGACCGGCAGCCAGCCGGTGCTGAAAATGCTGCGTTTTTCGGCCTGGAAGGCGTCGCCCTGACTGTAGTCCTCAGCTTTCATGGCAATTTGTATACAATATGGCTTGCCGAGGCGCCACATTTGCGGAATCCTTTGTGTATCGTATACAGATTTTGAGGGCGACCATGTCAAAGAGCGCGTTTCGTCTCGCACTGGAAGACGCCATCGAGCAGCGTCATTCGGCGGTACATCCGTGGAGCGACGCCTGGACCTCGGGCAAGCTGAACCGCCGCCTGCTCGGCGAATGGGTCAAACAGCACTATCACTACGTCAGCCACTTCGCGGAGTGGGTCGCGGCGGTCTACGCCAACTGCCCGCACCAGGACGTGCAGCACTTCCTGCTGGAGAACGTCACCGAGGAAGAGGGCCTGGTCGGCATGCACGGCGCCGCACCGGTGCGCCACTCCGATCTGCTGCTCGAGTTCGGCGAAGTCTGCGGCAAGAGCCGCACCGAAATCCTGAACGCGCAGGTGAACGGCGAGCTGCTGGCCGAGACGCTCGGCCTGCAGAGCTGGTGCACGGTGCAGTCGCGCAAGCCGTTCGTCGAGGCGCTGTCGGCGCTGCTGATCGGCCTCGAGAGCCAGGTGCCGCGCATCTACAGCAAGACCACCCCGCCGCTGCTGGAGAAGTATGGCTTCAGCGAAGAGGAAGTGACGTTCTTCACCATCCACATCGCCGCCGACATCGAGCACGGCGAGAAGGGCTACGAGATCGTCGAGAAGTACGCCACGACCGACGACATGAAGGCGGCCTGCGTGCGCCAGGTGCGCGAGGCCACGATGATGCGCCGGCTCTACCTCGATGGCGTGTGGCGCACCTTCGTCGAGAAGCAGGCCGAGAAGAAGCTCGCGGCCTGATCCCTTGCATACCTACAAGACCCTGACGCTCGCCGAGGCGCATCTGATCCTCGACGCGGCGCAGAAGAAGGCGGAGGAGCTCGGCGTGCCCGAGGTCCTCTGCGTCGCCGACAATGCCGGCTACCCGATCGCGCTGCGCCGCCTCGACGGCGGCAAGGTGACGTCGGTGCAGATCGCGATGAACAAGGCCTTCACCGCCGCGGGCCATCGCAAGCGCACCGACAATTACAAGAACTCGCTGCCGGGCGAAGAGGCCTTCGGCATCTGGACCCAGCATGGCGGCCGCTTCACGGTGTTCGTCGGCGGCTTCCCGATCATGGTCGACGGCCAGTGCGTCGGCGGCATCGGCGCCTCCGGCGGCAACGGCGAGCAGGACATCGCCTGCTGCGAGGCCGGAATCGCGGCCTTTATGAAGACGCTCGTTTGACTACACTGGGGAGATGAGCGAACGCCCGCCTCCCGCCGCCCCCGCCCGCCAGTCGATGGCCAAGGTCGTGGGCGAGAAGATCCGCGGCCAGATCCTCGACGGCAAGCTGCGCCCTGGCGAGCGGCTGGTCGAGGACCGGCTGTCGGCGGAGCTCGGCGTCAGCCGCGTACCGGTCCGCGAGGCGCTGCGCGAACTGTCGGCCGAGGGCCTGGTGCGGATCGAGCGCAACCGCGGCGCCAGCGTCACCGAGGTGACGCCCGCGATGGTCGCCGAGCTGGTCGAGGTGCGCGCCCTGCTGGAAGGCCTGAACGCCCGCCTCGCGGCCCAGCGCCACGACCCCGAAATCGTGCGGCAGTTGGGCGAGGTGCTGAAGCACGGCAACAAGGCCGCCGATGCCGGCAGCACCGAGCAGCTCGCCCGCCTCAATGCCGAGTTCCACGACCGGCTGGCCGAAGCCAGCCGCAATGCCGTGCTGTCCGACGTGATGCGCGGCCTGCGCGAGCGGACCAGCCTCGCCTTCGCCATCAACGGCCGCTCCCGCGCCCGCGAGGACTGGGCCGAGCATGCCGGCATTCTTGCCGCCGTGATCGCGGGCGATGGAGAACTCGCTGCCCTGCTCGCCACCCGCCACGTGCACAACGCGGCGGCGGCATTTGCCAAGAGCCACGCCGCCGCGAACGAGCAGGCGGCCGACTAGGGCTGCGCCCTCAACGTCCCTTCATCGGCAGGCCGCCGAGATGCGTGCCGGCGTCGACGATCAGGAACTCGCCGGTGATGTTGCTCGCGCTGGTCAGGAAGAAGATCACCGCCTCCGCCATCTGTTCCGGCGTGCCGGCCTGGCGCAGCGGCGTCGTCTGCTCCTGCGCCTGCTTCAGCCTCTCATAGTCGTCCTGGCCGAGCGCGCCGAGCAACCAGCGCGTCTGGATGAAGCCCGGACACACCGTGTTCACCCGCACCGCCGGTCCGAACCAGCGCGCCAGCGACAGGGTCAGCGTGTTCAACGCGCCCTTCGAGGCGGCGTACGGGATCGACGTGCCCACGCCCATCACGCCCGCGATGCTCGAGATGTTGACGATCGAGCCGCGCTCTTGCTTGTCGTCCCACTGCTTCTTCATCGTCGGATAGACGGCCCGGCTCATCATGTACGGGCCGGTGACGTTGACCCGCAGGATGCGGTCGAAGTCTTCCGGCGAGACGCCGTCGAGATCGCCCTGGCTCTGGAACTTGGTGGTGCCGGCATTGTTGACCAGGCCGTCGATGCGGCCCCACTTCTTCAGGGTCTCGGACGCGAGCTTCTTGCAATCGGCGTCCTGGCCCATGTCGGCCTGGACCAGGATGGCGTCGACGCCCTTGGCCTTCACGGCGGCATAGGTCGCGTCCGCCTCCTTCTTGCTCTTGGTGTAGTTGATCGCGACGTTCCAGCCGCGACCCGCCAGGTCGACGGCACAGGCGGCGCCCAGTCCGGTCGCCGAGCCCGTCACGATTGCTACCTTGGCCATGCAGTCCTCCCGATATGTCTTCGGGGGCGATTCATAGGCTAGGATGCCCGCCAATAATAGCTGGGCGGGGAAATGTCAGACCTCTTTTCGTTGAAGAACCGCATCGCCCTGGTGACCGGCGCCTCGCGCGGCCTCGGCCGCGACATGGCTCTCTGCCTGGCGGAAGCGGGCGCCACGGTGCTGTGTGCCGGCCGCGTCGCGAAAGACCTCGAGACGACGGTGCGCCTCATCAAGAAGAAAAAGGGCAAGGCCCACGCCATCATCCTCGACGTCACCAACGAGCAGGCGGTGCAGAAGGGCGTGCGGGCGCTGATCCGCAAGCACCGTCGCATCGACATCCTGGTGAACAATGCCGGCGTCATCCATCGCGCGCCGATCGTCGACACCGAGACGAAGGACTACCGCAAGGTCATCGAGACCGACCTGATCGGACCCTTTGCGCTCGCCCGCGAAGTCGGCCGCCACATGCTGGCGCGCGAGTACGGCCGCATCGTCAACATCTCCTCGATCATGGCGGTGCTGGGCCGCGGCACGGTCGCGGGCTACGTCTCGGCCAAGCACGGCATGACCGGTCTGACCAAGAACCTCGCCGCCGAGTTCGGCCCGCACGTCACCGCCAACGCGATCGCGCCGGGCTACATCCGCACCGAGCTGAACGTGCCGCTGCAGCAGGACAGGAAGTTCTGCGCCATGCT
>CAWUOG010000348.1:0-3599 GCA_963923875.1 uncultured Alphaproteobacteria bacterium | reverse complement strand
CGGCGCAGCCACTGGCTGGGCCGGTAGCGGTCGTCGCCGGTGATCGCCTGGATCTGCGTCAGGATCTCATGCGTGTTCTTCACGCCCAGCCAGTCGGCCAGCGCCAGCGGCCCGCGCGGGTAGTTGAGGCCGAGCGTCATGGCGGTATCGACGTCGGCGGCCGAAGCGATTCCGATCATCGCCATCTCGCAGCCGAGATTGGCGATCATCGCGCACATGCGCTGGGCGATAAAGCCTGGCGAGTCCTTGATCAACGTCACCTTGGCACCGGTGCGGGCAAGGATCGCCGCCGCCGCATCGCGCACCAGATCGTCGGCGCCCGGCGCGGTCATGATCGTGAGCCGCTTGGCGATGTCGCCGGTCAGATCGACCGCGACGGTACGCTTGGGATCGAGGCCGCGCTCGACCGCGGTCGTGGTGCAGTCGGTGCCGACCGGCGCCACCAGGATCGGGCTCTTGCCGTCATCGGCGCCCAGCGCCTTGGCGCCGGTCGACATCACGAGGTTCACCAGCTTCTCGTTGTGGGTGTCCATCAGCACGACGCTCGCGGCCGGGATCACGGACGGCAGGTGGTCGGCACCGGGATCGACCTTCGCTCCCTTGGAATCGTAGTCGTACCAGCCGCCGCCGGTCTTGCGGCCGAGCTTGCCCGCCGCATAGAGGCTCTCGTGGTACGGGCTCGGCGTCATGCGCCGGTCGTGGAAGAAGCCCTCGTAGATGATCTTGCGGGCCGGGAAGTTCACGTCGATGCCGGTGAGGTCCATCAGCTCGAAGGGCCCCATGCGGAAGCCACAGCTGTCGCGCATCACCGCGTCGATCTGCGACGGCGAGGCCCGCCCCTCCTGGTAGATGCGCAGGCCCTCGGTGCCGATCGCGGTACCGCCGAGATTGACCAGGAAGCCCGGCGTGTCGCCGACCACCACCGGCACGCGGGTCTGGCGCTTGCCGAGCGCCACCATCGCCTCGACCACCCAGGGGGCGGTGTCGGCCGCGCGGATCACTTCGACCAGTTTCATCAGCGGCACGGGATTGAAGTAGTGCATGCCGCAGACACGGTTGCGGTGCTTGAGCGCGCGCGCGATCGAGGCGATGCGGATGGAAGAGGTGTTCGAGGCGATGATCGTCTCGGGCGAGACCACGGCCTCGAGTTCGCCGAACAGCTTCTGCTTCACCTCGAGATTCTCGAACACCGCCTCGACGATGACGTGGCAGCCCTTCAGGCCCTCGAGCGTGTCGGCCACGCCGAGATTGGCGTCCGTCTTCGCGAGGTCGGCCTCGCTCAGGCGGCCCTTGGCGACCAGCCCCTTCAGGGTCTCGAGAATCGCGGCCTTGGCCTTGGCCGCGCCGCCCGCGGCGGCGTCGAACATGATCGCCTTCATGCCGCCCTGGGCCGTGACCTGCGCGATGCCGCGCCCCATGGCGCCGGTACCGACGACGCCCACCGTCAGGTCGGCACGATTGATGTCGAGAGCCATGAGTCTTTCCTCTTCCCTGTCTGACCCCTCTGGCCTTCGGCCACCTCCCCATCCGAACGGGGAGGAAGGGGCACGTTCTGAACTTCTCCTCCCCTGTCACCGGGGGAGGTGTCGTCGTCACACGACGACGGAGGGGTCAACCCTTCGCCGCGAATCCCGCGCCCTTCAGGCCGTCCTTGATCTCTTCGAGCACGACCGGGTCCTCGATCGTGGCCGGCATCGTCCAGGTCTGACTGTCGGCGATCTTCTGCATGGTGCCGCGCAGGATCTTTCCCGAGCGGGTCTTGGGCAGGCGCTGGACCACCAGGGCGCTCTTGAAGAACGCCACCGGGCCGATCCTGTCGCGGACCATCGTCACGACGTCGTTCACGATCTCGCCGTGCGGCCGGTCGACGCCCGCCTTGAGCACCAGGAAGCCCAGCGGCACCTGGCCCTTCAGGTCGTCGGCGACGCCGATCACCGCGCATTCGGCGACGTCGTTGTGGCTGCCCAGGACTTCCTCGATCTGCCCGGTCGACAGGCGGTGCCCCGCGACGTTGATCACGTCGTCGACACGGGTCATCACCGAGACGTAGCCGTCGTCGTCGATGTAGCCCGCGTCGCCGGTTTTGTAGTAGCCGGGGAACTCGGTCATGTAGGCCTGCCTGTAGCGGGCATCGGCGTTCCACAGGGTCGGGAACGTGCCGGGCGGCAGCGGCAGCCTGGCCGCCAGCGCCCCGACGTCGCCCGCCTTCATTGGCCGGCCGTGCTCGTCCAGCACCTGCATGTCCCAGCCGGGCGCCGGCACCGAGCACGAGCCCGGCTTGATCGGCATCTTTTCCAGCCCCTCGAAGTTGCCGCAGATCGCCCAGCCGGTCTCGGTCTGCCACCAGTGATCGACCACGCGCACGCCCAGGAGCTTCTGCGCCCATTCGACGGTCGGCGGATCGCCGCGCTCGCCGGCGAGGAACAGGGTGCGGAACCTCGACAGGTCGTATTTCTTCAGCAGCTTGCCGTCGGGATCCTCGCGCTTGATCGCGCGGAAGGCCGTCGGCGCGGTGAACAGCGCCACCGCCTTGTGCTCGGAGATCACCCGCCAGAACGCGCCGGCGTCCGGCGTGCCGACCGGCTTGCCCTCGTACAGCACCGTCGTGGCGCCGTAGATCAGCGGGCCGTAGGCGATGTAGCTGTGACCGACGACCCACCCCACATCCGACGCGCACCACCACACCTCGCCCGGCTCCACGCCGTAGAGGTTCTTCATCGACCAGTGCAGGGCCACGCAATAGCCGCCGGTATCGCGCACCACGCCCTTGGGGAAACCCGTCGTGCCGGACGTGTAAAGAATATAGAGAGGGTCGGTCGCCTGGACCGGAACGCAAGGATGCGGTTTCGCCGTCTTGACCGTCTCGTGCCAGTCGAGATCGCGGCCGGCGATCATCGGCGCCGTCTCCTGCGGCCGTTGCAGCAGGATGACCCGGGGCACCTTGTGCGACGCCATCTCGATCGCCTGGTCGAGCAGCGGCTTGTAGTGAACGATGCGGCCCGGCTCGATGCCGCACGACGCGGTCAGCACCAGCTTCGGATTGCAGTCGTCGATGCGGCTCGCCAGTTCCTTGGCCGCGAACCCGCCGAACACGACCGAATGCACCGCCCCCAGCCGCGCGCAGGCCAGCATCGCCATCACCGCCTCGGGCATCATCGGCATGTAGATGATCACCCGGTCGCCCTTGGCCACGCCCTGGGCGGCGACCATGCCGGCGATCGCCGCGACCCGGTCGCGCAGTTCGCGATAGGTGAACCGCGCCTTGTCGCCGGTCACCGGCGAATCGTAGATCAGCGCCAGCTGCTCGGCGCGGCCGCCCTCGACATGGCGGTCGAGCGCGTTGTGGCAGGCATTGAGCTCGCCGCCGCGGAACCAGCGATAGAAGGGCGGGTTGGAGGAATCGAGCACCTTGTCCCAGGGCTTCGACCAGTCGATCCGGGCGGCCTGTTCGGCCCAGAAGCCCTCGGGATCCTTCAGGGAGTGCGCGTGCACTGCACGGTAAGTGTCACCGACCGCCATCGTTTCCTCCACTTTTCGGTCTACTTATCGGCATTGCGGCCGCCTTCACCAGAGCGACATTTGTCGCAATTCCGCCGGCC
>CAWUOG010000347.1:0-3605 GCA_963923875.1 uncultured Alphaproteobacteria bacterium | reverse complement strand
ATCGTCACCGGCGGCGAACGCTGGAAGCCGATGCTCGAGGAGTTCGTCGCCGCGCAGGGACTGGCGGCGCGGCTGGCCTCGGTGCGCACCGTGGCGCCGACCGGCGCCGACATCGCGCGCAACCCGAAGGCGGCGATGGCGCTGCTGGCCAGGGGCTGCAGCGCCTGCGCGCGCGAGGATGGAGCCGACGTCGTGATCCTGGGCGGCGCGGGACTCGCCGGCCTCGCGGCAAAGTTGCGGACGGCGGTCGATGTCCCTCTGCTCGATGGGGTTGCCTGTGCCATTTCGATGGCCGAGGCGCTGGCCAAGCAGAAGCCCTGCCGCGCCGGTACACCACCCGCACCGGTCGCAAGCGTCGGTCTCAGCAAGGGGCTCGCAAAGCTGATCGGATCGCCGTAGGGTCCCTCCCCATGCGTCTCGTCAGCTTTCGCCATGCAGGCGCGCCCAAAATCGGCGCGGTCGTCGATGGCGGCATCGTCGATCTGTCGGCCCGCAGCAACGGAAGCTGGACGACCTTGCGCGACGTCATCGCCAACAAGGCGCTGGGTCAGCTCGCGACACTCGCCAAGGGGCAACGCGCCGATCTGAAGATGGAGGACGTGGCCCTCGAGCCCACGATTCCAAACCCCGACAAGATCCTGTGCATCGGGCTGAACTACGCCAGCCATGTCGGCGAGGTTGGCCGCGAACTGCCCAAGGTGCCGAGCGTCTTTTCCCGCCTGCACAACACCCTGGTGCCGCACGGCGGCGCCATGATCCGCCCGCTGGCCTCGACCAACTTCGATTTCGAGGGCGAGCTCGCCATCGTGATCGGCGAGCGCTGCCGTCACGTGCCGCGCGCCCGCGCACTTTCGGTGATCGCGGGCTACACCTGCTTCATCGACGGCAGCGTGCGCGACTTCCAGAAGCAGTCGGTGACGGCGGGCAAGAACTTCCCCGCCACCGGTCCGCTCGGGCCGTGGATGGTGACCACCGATGTCATTCCCGATCCGCAGAAACTCGAGCTGACGACGCGGCTGAACGGCAACACGGTGCAGCACGACACGACCGATCACATGATCTTCGACGTCGCCACCATTATCGAATACCTGTCGACCGTGACCTGGCTGGAGCCGGGCGACATCATCGCCACCGGCACTCCCGACGGCGTCGGCATGGGCCGCAAGCCGCCGCTCTGGATGAAGGGCGGCGACAAGCTCGAGGTGGAGATCTCGGGCATCGGAAAGCTCGGCGTCAATGTCGTCGACGAGTGAGCCCTTAGGGGCGCCGGCCGACATCGGCTGGATGCGTGACGCCAAGGTCATCTCGATCGTGGCGATCGCGCACTTCGTGAGCCACGTCTTCATTATGCTGCTGCCGCCGATCATGCTCCTGGTGAAGGACCATTTTCGCGTCGACTACACCGACATCGCGCTCGCGATCACCGCCTACAACGTGATGTCGGCACTCCTTCAGACGCCGGCCGGATTCCTGGTCGACAGGATCGGCGCGCGCATCATGCTGACTCTGGGCCTGATCCTGAGCGGTGTGGCGATCTGCATCTCTGCCATGCTGCCGGGCTACTGGGCGTTCCTGATCGGCTATGCGCTGCTGGGCGTCGCCAACACCGTCTATCACCCGGCCGACTACTCGATTCTGTCGGCCACGATCGACGGCAAGCGCATCGGCAAGGCGTTCTCGATCCACACGTTCGCAGGCTATCTCGGGAGCGGCGTGACGCCGGCCATGGTGATCGCCGCAGTGGCGCTGTGGGGCTGGAATGGCGGCTTCCTGTGCGCAGCGGTACTGTCCTTCGCGGCCGCCATTCTGCTGATGGTCACCGGCAGCGTGTTGCCGCGGGTGCCACGCAAGACCATGGCGGCGGCCGCCAGGACCAGCGACACCAAGGTCGGGTGGGACCTGCTGATGTCGCCGCCGATCCTGCGCAACCTGCTGTTCTTCTTCTGTCTCGCCATGGCCAACGGCGGCATCCAGACCTTCGCCGTTGTATCGCTCGGAGCCTTGCACGGCACCCCGGCTTCAGTCGCAAACATCGGCCTCTCGGGCTTCCTTTTGTTCAGCGCGCTGGGTGTGCTGGTGGGCGGCATCATCGCCGACCGCACGCCACACCACGAGCGTGTCGCTGCCGTTGGCTTCGCCTGCACCTCGACCATGGCTGCACTGCTCGGCTGGGTCGAAATGCCGGCGGCGATCCTGATCCTGGTGATGTCGACGGGAGGATTGCTGAACGGCATCATCCAGCCGAGCCGCGACATGATGGTGCGCGCGGTCACCCCGCCCGGCTCGTTCGGCAAGGTATTCGGCTTCGTCACCACCGGCTTCAATCTCGGCGGCATGGTGGCGCCGCTCACCTTCGCCTGGCTGATGGACCACGGCCAGCCGCGTCTCATCTACGTCATCGTCATCGTTTTCATCCTGCTGGCGCTGCTCACCGCCATGACGCGCCGCAAACCGGAAGGCACGCCTCAATGGACTCGCTGACTTCGAACCGACCCGATACGCGTGAAGCGCTGCAGAAGCGCTACGGCGCCGAGGCGATCCCTGCTGTCGGACCGTGGAACGACACCATCGCCCTCCTGCTCAATCACCGTTCGGTACGCGGCTACAAACCCGACCCGGTGCCCGCCGGCACGCTGGAGACGCTGGTTGCGGCAGCGCAGTCGGCGGCCACCAGCTCAAACATGCAATGGACGTCGGTGGTCGCCATCACCGATCCCGCCAAGAAGAAGGTGCTGGCCGAAATCGCCGGCAACCAGAAGCACATCGAACAATGCCCTCTCTATCTCTGCTGGGTAACCGACATGTCGCGCAACAGCGCGATCGGTCAGGCAGAGAGGACCGAACTGAAAGTGATGCCCTGGCTGGAAACTTTTCTGGTCGCCTCGGTCGACGTGGCCCTGGCGGCGCAGAACGCCGTGGTTGCGGCCGAATCGGTCGGCCTCGGCACCGTCTATATCGGTGCCATGCGCAACGATCCCGAGCGCGTCGCCAAGCTCCTCGGCCTGCCGCCACAATGCTTCGTGCTGTTCGGCCTGTGCGTCGGCTACGCCACCGAGCAGGCCGCGGGCGAGGTCAAGCCGCGGATGCCGCAGCCCATGATGCTGCATCATGAGCGCTACGACGCCTCGAAGGCCGGCACGCTGCGCCAGGCTCACGACAAGGCGATGACCGAATTCTCGGCGCGGAATGAAATGCAGGCCGGGACCTGGACACAGCGCGTGCTCAACCGGCTGGGGCCGATGTCGTCGATGAACGGCCGCGAGCGGCTGGCCGCCGCGCTGGCCGCGCTCGGCTTCACGATCAAATAGCCCGGAGTATCGTCAGGGTGCCGGGATCAGCGTCACGTCGACGCCGTAGGAGTGTGCCCCGCCGCCCAGAATGACCCCGCGCAGCGGGCTGACGTCGGAAAAGTCGCGGCCCCAGGCCACGGCGACGTGATCCTCCCGAGCGACCAGATCGTTGGTCGGATCGAGATGCACCCAGCCGGCCTTGTCGCCGCACCACACCGCAACCCAGGCATGGCTGGCGTCGGCGCCACGCAGCGCTACCTCTTCCCTGGAATGAACGGTGCGGATGTAGCCCGACACGTAGCCTGCCGCGAGGCC
>CAWUOG010000346.1:0-3615 GCA_963923875.1 uncultured Alphaproteobacteria bacterium | reverse complement strand
AAGAGCTGCGCCTCGGCCTCGGAGTCGATCGCGGTACGCGTGATCTTCTGTTCGTGGGCGAGCAGCGGCGAGGTCAGGCCCTGGATAGGCGCACCCTGCTCGACCTTGGGGGCCTGCTCGGGCGGTGGCGCCGGATAGAACTGCGATTGCGGATCCTGACCCGCGGTCTGGGCGATGGCGGCGGACGCGAATAGAAGAGAGACGATCGAGGCAGCGAGGGGTTTCATTTTTTCATCTGGATAGTGAGCTTCAAGACTAGCGCGTTCCGCCTCCTTTGGCAGCAGGGGCCGGCGTCGCAGCGGAGGGTTGTTCGCCGCGCAGCCCCGCCTCGGCCCGCCGGGCCGCGTCCGAGCCCGGCGGCACCAGAACAAGCACCTTGCTGAAGTCCATCTCGGCCCCTTTTTTGTCACCGAGCGCCAGGTAGCTGAACCCCCGCTCGAGCAGGGCTTCCGAATGCTCCGGCGCGATACGCAGGGCGAATTGGGCATCGGTCAGCGCCCGTGAGGGGTCGCCGGCATTGCGCCACGCGGCGGCGCGCAGAACGATGATTTCGACATCGCGCGGGCGCAGGGCCAGGGCCCGTTCGAAGTCCGAGATTGCCCGCGGCCAGGCCTTGATGGCGGCATAGCTCAGCCCCCGGTCGATCCACAGGTCGGGGTCATCGGACTTCAGCGCAAGCGCCTTGCTCTGGGCGGCGGCGGCGTTCTCCGCCTGACCGGCTTCCATCCAGGCCTGGCCGGCCTGGGCATAGAGTTCGGCACGCAGGCCCGGCCGTTCCTGCCCCATGTCGCGGGCGATCGCCTCGAGCTGGGTTGCCGCCGGCACATGGCGGCCGGCCTCGAACATGGCGATGGCGACGCAATGGCGGGCCCCCAGGCCGCCGCCCGCAGCCATCCATTTCTCGGCCGCCGGCAACGCCTTCAGCGGCTCGCGGCGCGCCAGCGTCATGCACTCGGTATAGCGGCGCAGGTTGTCGGGCGAGGTGTTCTCGAGCGGCGGCAGGGTCTGGGCCGCAGCCGAGGCGATGCACGCGCCGGACACCAGCAGCGGCGCGAGCGCGCGATGAAGGATGCGCGGACTAATGGGCCAGCTCCTCGACGGTAGCGATGAGGCGCGCGAGGTCGGCGGGCGTGCTGAGGCGATGATCGCCGCCCTTCACGAGCGTGGTGATCACTTCCGGCGCGTCGACATGGCGGGCGATCTGCAGCGAATACTCCCATGGCACGTCGGGATCGTCCTGGCCGTGCAGCAGCCGTACCGGACAGGGCAGCGCGAGCTTCTTGTCGAGCAGCAGGTGATTGCGTCCTTCCTCGATCAGCTTCCAGGTGAAGACCGAGGGCTCGGGCGAATACTGCGACGGTCTCTCCAGCCGCCCGTCGCGCTCGAGCGCCGCGCGATCCTCCGGCGACAGGCCCTTCAGCAGCATGCGTTCGGTGAAGTCGGGGGCCGCCGCGATCAGCACCAGCCCTGCGAGGCGCTCCGGCCGCTGGCGCGCGACCAGCAGCGACAGCCAGCCACCCATGCTCGAACCGACCAGAACCAGCTTGCCGCTGGTCAGCGAATCGATGGCGGCGAGCGAATCGTCGAGCCAGCGGCCGATCGTGCCGTCCTCGAAGCGGCCACTCGATTGGCCATGGCCGAGGTAGTCGAAGCGCAGATAGGCGCGGCCCGTGCGACGCGCCCACGCTTCGAGCGCAATCGCCTTGGTGCCGGTCATGTCGGAGCGGAAGCCGCCCAGAAACACGACCGTCGGCGCGCTGCCTTCGCTTCGCGCATAGGCGACGAAGTTTCCGTCGGGGCGCACCAGTCGCTCCACCCTATCCCTCACTGTCATGCCGTGTTACCTGCCTGCACGCTTCGGCGGTTTTAGCAAAAACAGGCCCCGTGTCCGCGTCCAATCTGTCCGCACCCAATCTCCTGCAGATCGTGCCTTCGCTGGCCGGCGGCGGCCTGGCGCGCGCCACTCTCGACGCCGCGCAGGCGGTGATCGCCCAGGGCGGCAGTGCCGTTGTCGCCTCGCCCGGTGGTGCCATGGTGGCGGATCTTCTGCGATTGCGCGGCACACATCTCGAACTGCCGCCGTTCGGTAATCCGCTGTGGGCGCGGCTCACCCTTCCCGGCCGGCTGGCATCGAGCCTGCGCACCGCCGACATAGACGTCGTGATGTCGCGCTCGCCGGCCACGGCGTGGCTTGCCAAGGCGGTGGCGCGCCGGCTCGACGCCCGGTGGGTCGCCATGCTCCATCGCCCGCCCGGCGCCACCGGCATGATCGACAAGATGGTCGAACGCCGGCTGGCACGCGCCGATGGCCTGATCGCGGTCTCCGAGCACGTCGCTCGATCCGCCCGCGAGCGTCTTCCGGCCGCCGCAGCCGATCGCCTCGATATCATTCCTCCGGGCGTCAATTTCGATCGCTTCGATCCGGCCCTGGTGCGCGCCGACCGTGTGATCCGACTGGCCGGCGAACTGCGCCTGCCCGACGGACGCCAGGTGATCCTCTGCCCGGCACGCCTCGACGAGGATCGCGGACAAAGGGTCCTGATCGACGCCGTGCGCCTGCTCGGCCGCGACGATGTGTTCTGCCTGCTGCTCGGCTCGACCGGCGCGCCGACGCCGTTCGAGAAGGAACTCGAGCGTCACATCGAACGCGCCACTCTGCTGGGCAAGGTGCAGATCGGTCCCTACGTCGACGACATGCCGGCCGCCTACATGCTGGCCGACGTGGTGGTGACACTGGGGGGCCCGAGCCAGGGATTCAGCCGCGCCCTGATCGAGGCGCAGGCGATGGGACGGCCGGTCGTCACCGAGGAAGGCGGCGGCGCGGCCGAAGCCGTGCTGGCCGGCACGACAGGCTGGCTCGCCAGGCCGCACGATCCGCAATCGCTCGCCGACTCGCTGGCGGCAGCGCTGGCGCTCTCGGTCACGCAGCGCGCCGAGCTGGCGCGCGCGGCTCTGGAACAGGTGCACCGGCGCTACGATCTGGCACACTCCAACCAGCGCCTGCTGGCGCTGCTGCACCGCGTGAGCGGGTGAGGTCATCCGGATGATCGTCTCTCTGACCAGGCGTTACGTCGCCCTGCTGTTCCTGGGGCTCGCGGCACTCGCCGTCCAGCCGGCATCTGCTCAGGTCACCGGCCCACCGGTAGGCGGTCCGTCGGGGCAATTCCTCGGACCGCCGGCCACGACCGCACAGGGCTTCATGGGCCTGTGGGACTTCACCTGGGAAGGACCGAGCGGTTCGGGCTGTCCGTGCAGCGGCACGCTCGCGATCGGCACCGACAGCCAGGGCCAGTTGATCGGCCGCTGGGACCTCAAGGGCGCGCCGGCCCGCCTGACCGGCTCGGTCGGCTACGACCAGAACGTCTGGACCGGCCGCTTCCAGCAGTCCGACGACGTCGATTTTCCCCTGAGGGGCCACTTCCGGCTGGAGTCGCGTGGCGACGGGCTGCTGACCGGCTCGTACCAGCCCGACGGAACGGCCGTCCCCTTCACCTGGCGCGGCCGCCAATAGCGCCCCAGCAGGCTCGAATGGAGGCGGAACGCCCCGCCCCGCTTGCTTGACTTGGACACCCCTCGCAATTATCTCCGGGGCCCATGGGCCGGATGTTCTTCCCC
>CAWUOG010000345.1:0-3616 GCA_963923875.1 uncultured Alphaproteobacteria bacterium | reverse complement strand
ACACACCGTTGTGGCCATGCCAGCCGTGCAGCATCGCCGCCGACACCGCGTGCGGTACGGCGGCGATCGCCGTGCCCTTCCAGATCCAGCGCGGCGGCGGATAGCGCACCCAGGCCTTGCTGTCGCTCTCGCGAAGATAGCCGGTCTTCACGCCGCCCAGCGCGTTGGAGTGATAGTGGTAGAGCGCGCAGGCCGGTGCGTCCTGCTCGCCCCTGAGCCCGAGCTTCTGCAGGCCGGGCAGGAACTTTTCCAGATGCTGGCGACGGAAGTGGCGGAACACGTACTCGCGCGCCGTGTCATCGCCGCGCCGGGTCACGAGGCCCAACACAAGCGCCGTCATCAGCGCGTTGTAGAGCGTGCCGACCGCCTTGTAGGCGCCGAGTTCTGAAGGCATCAGCCGCTATGGCCGTCGACCAGGATCGCCTTGGACTTCCCGGCCTTCAGGCGCATCGCCAGGATCGGCTTGTAGTGCTCGCCGTCGTAGAACGCCTCGGCCTTCTCATAGCTCGGGAACTCCAGCACGACGATCCGCGAGGGCGCCCAGCCGCCTTCGAGCGTCCGGGTCTTGCCGCCACGAACGATGAACTTGCCGCCGAACTTGGCGACCGCCTCCGGCGTGTGCTTGCGGTACTCGGCCATCAGGGCCTCGTCGATCGTTTCGACCTCCACGATGATGTAAGCGGCCACGCACTTCCTCCTTCAACCGGTTTTGCCTCACCCGACTTCCATGGGCAGGCTAGGGTCGTTCGACCATTCCTGCATCGAATTGTCGTAGACCGAGACATTCTTGTGGCCGAGCAGGGCCGTCAATACGAATGCGTCGAGCGTGGCGGCGATGCCGCCGCCGCAATAGACCAGCACCCGCTTGTCCGGAGCCGCACCCACGTCGTCGAACGCCGCGCGCAGTTCGTTGATTGGCTTCAGCGTCTTGTCCGGCCGGAACAGGCTCACCGCCGGCACGCAGGACGAACCCGCGATGCGGCCGGCGCGTCCATAGATTACGCCGCCACTGCCTTTGTGCTGGTCGTGACTCAAGGCGTTGAGAGTCAACGTTCCGGCCGTTCCGATCGCAGCCTTGATGTCGTTCTTGTCGACGAAGATCTCGGGGCGGCCCCGCAACGTGAGCGTCGCCGGCGGATGGATGGTTTCCTTGGTCTCAAGGGGCCGGCCCTCGGCTTTCCACTTGTCGAGACCGCCATCTAGAACCGCAGCATCGTCGAAGCCGACCGCGCGCAGCATCCACCAAATGCGCGTCGCCCAGACGGGCGAGGCGTGGCTGTACAGCACCACGAAGGTGCCATGGCCGATGCCCTTGGCGGCGAACGCCCTGGTCAGGGTCTCGAGCGGCGGCAGCGTGTAGCGCAGCTTCGACGAGGTATCGGAGAGTTCGCCCGCGAGGTCGAGGTACGCCGCGCCGGGCAGATGGCCTTTTTCGTAGTTGGCGCGACCGCTCTCGGAGACATATCCCGGTTGCCCGTCGGCGCGCGGCCGCAGATAGGTCGTGCAGTCGAACACGCGAATGGCCGGCGCACCCATGCGTCTCGCGAGTTCGTCGGTCGTGATCAGATTGGCGGATTGCGCCATGTTGCCTTCCTCCGTTTTCTTGGAAGGCGAGAGTAGGCGCTGGGTTCGCGCCACTCCAGTGGCGCGGCCGTCGGCCAATTATTGCTGCACGGGAACGGCGCCGCAGACGGCACCGGATCGCCGCTGATTACAACGCCTGTCGCTCGTCAATCGCGAGCGATGCAGGCATCCTGCGCTAAATGGTCTTCTGCGGCAGCGGGGGAACGACAATGGTCTGCGGCGGCGACGGCGCGGCCTGCGCCGGCGCTGCGGCCTGGGCCTGCGTGTGGCTGGTCGTCGCCGGCGCCATCGCAGCCGGCGGTGGGTTGGTCGCCGAAGGCGGCTTCTTGGTCTTGTGCGCGGTTGCTTTGGTCGGCGCCTTCTTCGGTGCAGCCTGCGCCTGCACCCGCTTCAGGCAGGCGTTGCGGGAACTGGCTGATTTCAGTGTCTGGCAGTAGGCGGTGGTGCCGGGCTTCGGCTTGGCAGTCGGCACGGGGGCCGGCGGAGCCTGCTCGGACTGGGCGAAGACCGGCATGGCAACGGCGAGGGCGACAACGGCCGCGAGGCCGGTAAAAAGTGTACGCATGAACATCGGCATCTCCTGGGCCGCTGGCGGGAGGGGGCGATGCGGCCTCTTCAAGATACAAAATATTATTGTATCTTCTGTATTTATGTCAAATTCTTAATGTTTTACTGGAATCAGTCGATATGCAGGCCATCCTCAATGTCGCGTTCCCTATTTTCGGGGTGATTTTGACCGGGTACCTCGCGGGGCGGTGGCGGCTGCTCGGCGGGGAGGCGACCGCGGCGCTCAACGCCTTCGTGAGCTGGTTCGCCCTGCCGGTGCTGTTCTTCGGGACGCTCGCCCGCACGCCGGTCGCCCGGGTGCTCGACCCGACGCTGATGGTGGGCTTCGGCCTCGCGGTGATGGCGACCTTCGTACTGTCCATGTTGGTCACCTGGATGGTGGCGCGCAGCGGGCTTGCCTCGATGAGCCTGCAGGCGATCGCGGCCTCCTGGGGCAATGTCGGCTACATGGGCGTACCGCTCTGCATCGCCGCCTTCGGCGAGCAGGGGCTGCCGCCGGCCATGCTGACGGTGATCGTGACCGCCGTGATCTCGATGGTGTTCGGCGTCATGCTGATCGAGCTCGAGGTCGCGGCCGGGCACGGCCCGGTGCGCACCTTCTTCCGTGCCGCCTGGAACGTGGCGAAAAACCCGCTGCCATTGTCGATCGCGGCCGGCATTGTCTATTCGGGGCTCGGCCTGCCGGTGCCGGTGCCAGTCGAGAAATGGATCGACCTGCTGGGGGCGGCGGCCGCGCCCTGCGCGCTGTTCGCCATCGGCCTGTTTCTGTCCGACAAGTCGATCAAGAGCGGCATTCTCGAGGCGGGCTTCGCGACCTTCATCAAGCTCGTGTTGCAGCCTCTGCTGGCGCTCGCCATCGTGCCGGCCTTCGTTCCGAGCGACAGCGTCGCGGGCAAGGTGGCGCTGGTGATGGCGGCGCTGCCGACGGCCTCCAACGCCTTCGTGCTCGCCAAGCAGTTCGAAATTTCAGTCGAACAGAACACGGCCTCGATACTGTTCAGCACCGCCTTTTCGGTGCTTACGGTTTCTGCTTTGCTGGTGTGGCTGCGCGTTACCTGACAACGAGGGAGATCGGCATGCTTCAGGAATTCAAGAAATTCGCAATGCGGGGCAATGTCGTCGATCTGGCTATCGGCGTGATCATCGGCGCCGCCTTCGGCAAGA
This sequence comes from uncultured Alphaproteobacteria bacterium, assembly GCA_963923875.1. Taxonomy (GTDB): domain Bacteria; phylum Pseudomonadota; class Alphaproteobacteria; order Reyranellales; family Reyranellaceae; genus Reyranella. The sequence continues at coordinate 301 of CAWUOG010000345.1, read as the reverse complement.
TCGTTGACTCGCTGGTCAACGACCTCATCATGCCGGTGATCGGCCGCGTCTTTGGCGGTCTCGACTTCACCAACTACTTTATTGGCCTTACCACTGCCGCCCAGCAGGCCACTACTTATGACGCGGCCAAAAAGGCAGGCGCCACCCTGGGCTACGGTACGTTCGTCACCGTGACGGTGAACTTCATCATCATTGCCTGGGTGATGTTCCTGGTCGTACGCGGCATGAACCGCATGTTCGTGAAGGAAGAAGCCGCACCGGCGGCGCCTACGCCGCCTTCCAAGGAAGTCGAGCTTCTGAC
>CAWUOG010000344.1:0-3621 GCA_963923875.1 uncultured Alphaproteobacteria bacterium | reverse complement strand
CATGACCAGCGAGTAGTGATGATCATCGTACTGCGAGGTCGACAGCACGTAGAACGGCCCGGCCTGGTCGTAGCGCTCGAACAGGTACTGCGCGCCGGTATCGCCATAGGGACAATCCTGCAATTCGACCGTACGGCCGCCATCGATCGCGAGCCGCAGGCGATCCTTGTCGCGCGACACGTTCAGCTGCACGCCCTTCAGTTTGGCGGCCTCGCGTGGCCAGCGTTCGGTATGGTTCTCGCTCTCGTGATCCGCCGACCAGGTTTGCCCCTTTGGCACGCAGGCTTTCGCCGCCTCACCCGCGAGGGTTTCGGCACGCGCGGTCGTTGCGAACAGCAAGAGCAGAAGAACGAGAAACTTCGGCATCAGCGCCTCGGCTTCAGCATCGTCTCCAGGCTGATCGACCGCAAGGTCGCCTCGGCAATCTCGTCGATCTCGGTGAGCACGCGGAGCAGCGCGCCGCCGATATCGGTCTTCTCGCCCGGTTCGGCCGGCCTGCTGCCGGGCGCAGGCTCGAACAGTGCCACGATGTCCATCAGGGTCGTGCGCCGTCGGTTGCCGGTGAAGCGATAGCCACCCGCCGCGCCGCGCCCTCCCTTGACGAGGCCGGCATTGGCCAGCGTGCGCAGCACCTTCGCCATGTGATGCGCCGACACGCCGAACCGCTCGGAAAGGTCCGACGCCGAGAGCGTGCGCTCCGGATCGCGTGCCAGCTCGAGCACCGCATAGAGGCCGAGACGGGTGGCCGTCTGGAGCTTCATGTCTTCCCGGACCGCGGAAGAGTCATGTCACGTCCATGTCGAGTTGCAGAGACGGTCCCGCGACCATGCCCTGGGCGCGGAAGAACGACAGGATCAGGTGATCCTTGCGGTCGACGAGGGTGCGCACGCGCGTCACGTCCCTTGCCTTGAAGCGCGCGACGATCGCCGCGAACAGGTCGCTGCCGATGCCTTTCAAGCGCAGCTTCGGATCGATCTGGATCGCGAACACCCAGCCGGCCGCAGGCTGGCCGAATTCCCAGGCGCGAATCTCGCCGGCGATGAAGCCCGCCAGGGCACCGTTCTCGGTCTCGGCCACGAGAAAAACGCGCTCCGGCGCCAGCATTTCGCGCCAGTAGTCCGGCTTGTCGGCGCCCGTCTCGCGCCGGTCCAGGGCGGAAATCGCCGGCAGATCAGTGGGTTGGGCGGGTCGGATGCGGACCATCGGAATGGGAATAAGATGCGCTTGCGGCCGGGAATGTAAATAGGTATTTCGGTACCGAATTACTCAAATATCAGGAAACGCCATGGTCGAACCGATCATCGACGTCCGCACCGATCCCGCGCGGTACAGGCACTGGAAACTCAGCCTCGAGAACGGGGTCGCCTATCTCACGATGGACGTGAACGAGGATGGCGGCCTCAAGCCCGGCTACAAGCTGAAGCTGAATTCCTACGACCTCGGCGTCGACATTGAACTGGCCGATGCCGTGCAGCGGCTGCGCTTCGAGCACCCGGAAATCGGCGCGGTAGTGATCCGCAGCCAGCGCGACCGCATCTTCTGCTCCGGCGCCAACATCAACATGCTCGGGCTCTCGTCGCACGACCACAAGGTGAACTTCTGCAAGTTCACCAACGAGACGCGGCTCGCCATCGAGGACGCCACCGAGCATTCGGGCCAGCGCTACATCTGCTCGATCAACGGCATCGCCGCCGGCGGCGGCTACGAACTCGCCCTGGCCTGCGACCAGATCCTGCTGGCCGATGACGGTTCCAGCGCGGTGTCGCTGCCCGAACTGCCGCTGCTCGCCGTGCTGCCGGGCACCGGCGGTCTCACGCGGCTCGTGGACAAGCGCCTGGTGCGGCGCGACCACGCCGACTTCTTCTGCACCACAGCCGAGGGCGTGCGCGGCAAGCGCGCGCAGCAGTGGCGCCTGGTCGACAGACTGATCCCGCCAAGCAGGCTCGCCGACGAAACGAAAAAGATCGCCGAAGACATCGCCGCCCGATCGGCGCGCCCTCGGGACGCCAAGGGGATCGCCCTGCCCTCCGTCGAGCGCAGCATCGACGGCGACACGATCCGGTACCCGCACCTGACGGTCGAGATCGATCGCGGGCGCCGCGCCGCCAGTTTCCGCATTGCCGGCCCCGCTTCCGCGCCCCCGGCCGACGCCGCGGCGATCCACGCCCTGGGTGCCGCCTTCTGGCCGCTGGCGCTGGCGCGCGCGCTCGACGACGCGATGATGCATCTGCGGCTGAACGAAACCGAGATCGGCACCTGGGTACTGCAGAGCCAGGGCGATTCGAGCCTCGTCGAGGCCTACGACGCGCTGCTGGCGAAGGAGCAGTGGAACTGGCTGGTGCGCGAGATCGTGCTGTTCTGGAAGCGCACGCTGAAGCGCCTCGACGTGTCCTCGCGCAGCCTGATCGCGCTGGTCGAGCCGGGTTCGTGCTTCACCGGCACGCTGTTCGAGCTCGTGCTGGCCGCCGACCGCTCCTACATGCTCGACGGCGTGTTCGAGGGCTCGAACCTGCCGGCGGCGACCGTGAAGCTGACGGCGATGAATTTCGGGCCCTATCCGATGGGCAATGGACTGACCCGGCTCGGCACCCGCTTCCTCGCCGATCCCGACCACGTCGACAAGCTCGAGGAGGATCGCCTCGAGGCGTTCGACGCCCAGGCCGCCGATGCGCTCGGGCTGGTCACTTTCACGCCCGACGACATCGACTGGGAAGACGAAGTGCGCCTCGCCATCGAGGAGCGCGCCGGCATGTCGCCCGACGGGCTGATCGGCATGGAAGCCAACCTGCGCTTCGCCGGCCCCGAGACGATGGAGACCAAGATCTTTGCCCGCCTGTCGGCCTGGCAGAACTGGATCTTCCAGCGCCCCAACGCCACCGGCCCGGAGGGCGCCCTGAAACTCTACGGCAGCGGCAAGCAAGCCAAGTACGACCGCAAGCGCGCTTAAGGAGGACGGCCATGTCCATCGACTACACGCAACGCATCCCGAACAATGTCGATCTCGCGAGCGACCGGCGCCTTCAGCGCGCGCTCGAGAACTGGCAGCCGCGTTTCCTCGACTGGTGGAAGGACATGGGGCCGGACGGTACGTCGAACTACGACGTCTACCTGCGTACCGCGATCTCGGCGGAGGCCAACGGCTGGGCGCATTTCGGCTACGTCAGGATGCCGGAATACCGCTGGGGCATCTTCCTCGCCGGCCGCGATCCGAACCGCACGATCGCCTACGGCGACAACAAGGGCAAACCGGCCTGGCAGGAAGTGCCGGGCGAACTGCGCTCGACGCTGCGGCGCCTGATCGTGACCCAGGGCGACACCGAGCCCGCGAGCGTCGAGCAGCAGCGGCTGCTCGGCAAGACCGCGCCCTCGCTCTACGATCTGCGCAACGTCTTCCAGGTCAATGTCGAGGAAGGCCGGCATTTGTGGGCCATGGTCTACCTGCTGCATGCCTATTTCGGGCGCGACGGCCGCGAGGAAGCCGAGATGCTGCTGGAGCGCCACTCGGGCGACCCCGACAAGCCGCGCATCCTCGGCGCCTTCAACGAAAAGACGCCGGACTGGCTCAGCTTCTTCATGTTCACCTACTTCACCGACCGCGACGGCAAGTACCAGCTCGCCTCG
>CAWUOG010000343.1:0-3621 GCA_963923875.1 uncultured Alphaproteobacteria bacterium | reverse complement strand
GATCACCACCGGGTGCTGGCCCATTGCCAGGTAGTCGTTGGAACACCAGACGGTCACGTCGCGGACCTTGCCGTCCTGGTGGAAGCGTGCACGCGGGAAGGCGCCGACGATCCGCTCCAGTTCCGCGAACACGCGATAGCGTCCCTCGTCGCGCAGGTGGTCGAGGTGGCCCGTGAAGTAAGCCTGATAATCCATTGCGCCCCGTGTTCTCCCGGCGCCAATCTTAATCAGCTTGGCTGTCTGCATGTCGCGCATTTTCGTCGCGCGGGCTCACAGTGCGTTGATCCGGGTCAATTGCGAGTCGTTCTTAACTGGCGTCCGTCTCAAGTGAAGGTCGTCGCGAGGATGGCAGCGCTCAGGAAGAGGGAGACGCAGAGCAGGGGAAGTGCACCCAGCCAGCGGATCATGGTCGGAAGATGGTCCCAGTAGCGCAGGGTGGGGATCGCCGCGGCGAGCGCGAACAGCAAACCGATCGCCCAGAAGCCGAAGGCGAGCGGCGTCGCCACATTGGCCTGCTCGCTGCTCGCCTGGGCGATGCCGAAACCGATGATCGCCGGCGGCACCGCGGCGGCGAACAGCGCCACCGCCCAGATCGCGCGTGACCGGATGCGCTGCTGGGTGCCGAAGGGCGGCGCTGTACCCGAAGGCGCCGCGCCGCCGTTCATGGGGCGAACCTCACCTCAGCCCTTGAAGTGGCCCTCGGCCTTGAGCTCGGCCATCGCCGCGTCGAGCGATTGCCGCAGGCGGCCGAACAGGTCGGCGAGTTCGGCTTCGTTGATGATCAGTGGCGGGCAGACGGCGATGCGGTCGCCCATGTTGCGCACCAGCAGGCCGCGCGCCTGGGCGTTGTTCGCCACCCTGGTGCCGGCCGCACCGGCGACACCACCGATGTCGAACGGCGCCTTGGTCTTCTTGTTGGCCACGATCTCGAGCGCGCCAACCATGCCGACGCTCATCGCTTCGCCGACCAGCGGATGATCGGCGAACGCCTGGATGTGCTTGCCGAAGACCGGGCTCATGCGCTTGGCATGGCCGAACATGTCGATCTCGTCGTAGATTTTCTGCGTCTCCATCGCGACTGCGGCGGCGACTGGATGGCCGGAGTAGGTGAAGCCGTGGCCGAAGGTGCCGATCTTGGCGCTCTCCGTCTTCAGCGCCTGGTAGACCTTTTCGTTGATCAGCACCGCCGAGATCGGCAGGAACGATGCCGACAGTGCCTTGGCGCAGGTCAGGATGTCCGGAGTGATGTTCATGGTCTGGCAGCCCCAGACGTTGCCCGTACGGCCGAAGCCGTTGATCACCTCGTCGGCGCAGAACAGCATGTCGTACTTCTTGAGCACGGCCTGGATCTTCTCGTAGTAGCCCTTCGGCGGCACGATCACGCCACCGGCGCCCATGACCGGCTCGGCGATGAAGGCGGCGCACTGCTCGGCGCCACCCTCCTTGATGATCAGCTCCTCGAGCTCCTGAGCGCAGCGCGTCGTGAACTGGTCCTCGGTCTCGCCATCCTTGCCGAAGCGATAGTAGTGGGGGCAGCTCGTGTGGAGGATGTTCGCGATCGGCAGATCGAACGAACGATGGTTGTGCGGCAGGCCGGTAAGGCTGCCCGAGGCCACGGTGATGCCGTGATACGCCTTGATTCGCGAGATGATCTTCTTCTTCTTCGGCCGGTCGAGGGCGTTGTTCATGTACCACACCATCTTCACGACGGTGTCGTTGGCCTCGGAGCCGGAGTTGGCGAAGAACACCTTCGAGCACTCGAACGGCGCCATCGACTTCAGCTTCTCGGCGAGATTGATCGCGGGCTCGTGAGAGCGGTGGTTGAAGGCGTGATAGAAGGGCAATTGCTTCATCTGCTCGTAGGCGACTGTCGCCAGCCGTTCGTTGCTGAAGCCGAGCGCCGCCGACCACAGGCCCGCCATGCCCTCGATGTATTCCTTGCCGTCGTCATCCACGACGTAGATGCCGCGGCCGCGCACGATGGTCAGCGGACCGTTCTCCTCGTGCTTCTTGAAGTTGGTGTAGGGATGCAGGTGGTGCGCGATGTCGCGCGCCGCGTTTGAGTTTCCGCGGAAGCTGCGGGAGACGTCGTTCATGGCCACACCTTTGGGGAAGAAAAAGGAACGCTCTTTCAGCACGATAGCTGCCTCAATCCGGCCGGTCCAATGAACTGGACTGTGGCTGTGCATGCATATTTTTCGGGGAATTGACGGGTCATCATTGGCAGTGCAATTTGCCGCCAGCTATGCGTCCCTGCACATCTTCACGATCGGCAGAGGCACGGAAATCTAGGGAGTTTTCCAGGATGATCTTCAGCTTCAAGCGAACCTTGACGGCGACGGCGCTCGTCTGCGCCAGCCTGGCCGTCGTGCCGGCCGACGCCAAGACGTTCAAGTGGGCCAACTCGGGCGACGTCAGCTCGATGGATCCCTACGCCCGGCAGGAAACCTTCCTGCTCACCTTCACTCAGAACATCTACGATCCCCTGGTGCGCCGCGACCGCAACCTCGGGCTCGAGCCGGCGCTGGCGGTGAAGTGGGGGCAGAGCGACCCGACCACCTGGTTCTTCGACCTGCGCCAGGGCGTGAAGTTCACGGACGGCACGCCGTTCACGGCCGACGACGTGGTGTTCTCGCTCAACCGCGCCAACGGCCAGGGCTCGAACCTGACCAGCAACTTTGCTTCAGTGAAGGAGATCAAGAAGGCTTCCGATTACCGCGTCGAGGTCACCACCAAGTATCCGGACCCGCTGCTCGCCAGCAAATGGGCCGCGATCGGCATGATGTCGAAGGCGTGGGCCGAGAAGAACAACGCCGTCAACTCGGCGGACATGACCAAGAACGAGGAGAACTACGCCACCCGCAACGCCATGGGCACCGGCCCCTTCATGCTGAAGGAGCGCAAGGCCGGCGAGCGCACCATCCTGGTTCCGAATCCGGGCTGGTGGGACAAGCCGACCCATAACCTCACCGAGGTCGTTTTCACCCCAGTCGCCAATCCTGCGACCCGTATCGCCGCGCTCAAGGCGGGCGATATCGACATGACCTACGAGGTGCCGCCGGCCGACACGGAGAACCTCAAGAAGGAAGCCAACATCTCCGTGCTTGAGGGGCCCGAGACCCGCGTGGTGTTCCTGGGCTTCGACCAGGAGCGCGACGAGTTGGTCGAGTCGAACGTCAAGGGCAAGAACCCGTTCAAGGACAAGCGCGTCCGCGAGGCTTTCCATCGCTCGATCGACATCGACGCGATCAAGCGCACCGTGATGCGTGGCCAGGCCTTCCCGACCAACCTGATGGTGGCGCCGGGCATCAACGGCTACATGAAGGATCTCGACAAGCGGCCGGCGCTGCTCAAGCCGGACGAGGCCAAGAAGCTTCTGGCCGACGCGGGCTACCCCAACGGCTTCGAGGTCGGCATGGACTGCCCCAACGACCGTTACGTCAACGACGACAAGATCTGCCAGGCTGTCGTGGCGATGCTGGCGAAGATCGGCATCAAGGTGAACCTGCGCGCGCAGACCCGTAACCTGTACTTCGCCAAGATCCTGCGCAAAGCCGACTTCAAGCCCGGCGAAACCAGCTTCTACATGCTCGGCTGGTCGCCGGCGCAGACCTACGACGT
>CAWUOG010000342.1:0-3639 GCA_963923875.1 uncultured Alphaproteobacteria bacterium | reverse complement strand
TTCGCCAATTCGACGCGCCGGTCTGCGTGATCATCACCTATGACCGCGTGCTGGCTGCCAGCGACGACACCGCCTTCGACTGCGGCGCCGTTGCGACCGCATTGGTCAATGCCGCCTGGTCGCGAGGCCTGGGTGCGGTAATCAACAGCCAGGGCATCATGCAGTCGCCTGTGGTGCGAGAGCATGCCGGAATCGCCGACGACCAGGTGATCATGAAAAGTATTGCGCTTGGCTGGCCGGATCACGACTTTCCCGCCAATGCTGTGATATCGCAGCGCAAATCGGTCGATGAAGCGACGACCTTCGTAGGCTTCTGAGACGGCGTTCAGTGGAAATCCGGACGCGATGGCTGCATGCTTCGCGTCCTCTAGTCAGGTTCTCTCTATATCATGCCTCATATCGTCGTTGCCGATCCCATCCATCCCGACGGGATCGATCGCCTGCTGAAGGCTCCCGGCGTCACCCTTGATCATCCCGGCAATCCATCCCCCGGCTCGCTCGCCGAGCGGCTGCGCCATGCCGACGGCCTGATCGTGCGCGGCACGCTGGTCGATCGCGAACTGGTCGCCAAGGCGAAGCAGCTGCGCGTCGTCTGCCGGCACGGCGTCGGCTACGACCTGGTCGATGTGGCGGCACTCTCCGAGCGCGGCATCGCGGTCATGATCACGCCCGAAGCCAACGCAGCCTCGGTCGCCGAGCATGCACTCATGCTAATGCTCACCCTGGCGCGCCGCGTGATTCAGCAATCCGACGGCGTCCGACGCGGCCAGTGGCGCGTCCAGGGACAGTCCGCGACGTTCGAGCTGGGCGGCCGGTCGATCCTGATCGTCGGCTTCGGACGCATCGGCACCCGTGTGGCGCGGCTCTGCGCGGCGTTCGGCATGAAGGTAATGGTGCACGATCCCTTCATCCCGGCGGGCACGATCCGGGGCGCGGGCTACGAGGCGGTCGTCGATCGCGATGCCGGCCTCGCTCGGGCGGACATCGTGACGGTGCATGTGCCGGCTCACGAGAAGAACCGCGGCCTGGTGAATGCCGATTTCCTGTGGCGCATGAAGCGCGGTGCCGTGCTGATCAACACCGCGCGCGGCACCCTGGTCGACGAGGCGGCTCTGGACAACGCGCTGCGGTCGGGCCATCTCGCGGCAGCCGGCGTCGATGTGCTGAAAGTGGAGCCGATGACGGAGCCGCCGCCCATGATCGCACTCGACAATTTCGTCGTTACGCCGCACATGGCCGCGAGCACGGCCGAGGGTCTGCGCCGCATGGCCTGGGACTCCGCCGGCAACGTCATCGACTATCTGGCGGGCAAGCCGGACCGCGACGCGATCGTCAATATCGAGATCCTGCAGGAAGGGCGCGCAAGATGACGAGACCATTGCCGGCCTGGCGATCGCTGCTGTTCGTCCCGGTCCTCTCCGAGCGCTTCCTCGCCAAGGCGCACATGCGCGGTGCCGACGCGCTGATCCTCGACCTCGAAGATTCGATCCTGCCCGCAAACAAGGAGGCGGCGCGCAAGGCGCTGCCCGCCGCGGTGCCGCGGGTCTCGCAGGACGGCGCCGATGTCGTGGTGCGCATCAACCGGCCGCTCGAGCTTGCCGTGCCGGACATCGCGGCGGCAATCATGCCGGGCGTGGCGGCCCTCATGCTCCCCAAGGTGATGGGCCCCGAGCACCTGCGGCTGCTGGGCGAACTGGTCGCGGCGCGCGAGCAGGCGCTGGGTATGGAAGTCGGCCACACACGCTTTCTCGTGCTGATCGAAGGGCCGGAGGCGCTGCCGCATCTCTATGCCATCGCCGCGTCGCCGCGCATGGCCGGCATGTCGGTGGGCGGCGAGGACATGGCGACGGAGCTCGGCGCCATCCCGTCGGCCGACAGCATGTATGTGTTCGCCATGCACGGGCTCGCGGCCTGCCGTGCCGCGGGCATCCTGCCGATGGGGTCGATGGGCCAGCTCGCCAACATCAACGACCTGGAGTCCTATCGCGCCGGCCTGAAGCGCGGCCGGGCGCTGGGCTTCACCACTGCATCCTGCATCCATCCCGCGCACGTCCCGATCATCAACGAGGAGTACGGCGCGTCGGACACCGAGATCGATCGCGCCAGGCGTCTGATCGCGGCGTTCGATGCCGCCGCCGCGGCCGGCGAAGGCGCCGTGGCGTTCGAAGGCAGCATGATCGACCTGCCGGTGGTCGAGCGGGCGCGTCGCCTGTTGGCGCGCGCGGCGATGTGGAAGCGCCAACCCTGAGGCAATCGCCCTCAGGCAATTGCGCGACCACCGTCGACGTAGAGATTGACGCCGTTGATGTAGCTGCCGGCGTCGGAGCACAGCAGCAGTGCCGCTCCCGCGAGATCGTCGGGAGTGCCGAGCCGCCCGGCCGGAATGCGCTGTTTCAGGGCCTCGCCTTCGGTCGCCAGCTGGACGCGGTTGCGCGCCGTCTGGATCGCGCCGGGGGCAAGATTGTTCACCGTCACGCCCCGTCCGCCGAACTGCCGCGCCAGGTTCCAGGCCCAATTGAGCTGGGCGGCCTTGGTGCCCGCATAGACCATCATTTGCGGATGGGGGCGTACCTGTTGAACGCTGCCGATTGTCACGACGCGGCCCCAGCCGCGTGCTGCCATCGGAGGCACCAGGTCCTGCAGTAGTTCCATCGGACTGCGGAGATTGACGGCAATCTGCCGGTTAAAACGGTCGCGGGTGATGTCCTGATAGGGCTCAGGCAATTCGATAGACGCGTTCAGTACCAGGATGTCGATCGGCGACCAGGCCATGACCGCAGTTGCAAGGCTGTGCCCCGAGTCGTCGAGGGCGAAATCCTGGCCGAAGGCGCGAGCGTCGCCGCCGGCGTGCTCGATCTCGCGCACCACCGCGTCGGCATCGCCTTTCTCTTCCTCGGTGCCGGCATGATGAATCGCGAGCCGAGCCCCGGCGCTCGCCAGCACGCGCGCAATGGCGCGGCCGATCTCCCGGCGCGCGCCGGTGACGAGAGCGGTTCGGCCCTTCAGTCGGAAGCGATCGAAGGCATCCACGGCGTCAGCGCTTCAGGCCCGGCGCGCCATCCGGCACGTCGTAGAAGGCAAGCGTCATCGCGACGCTGCTATAGTGTCCCATCAGGGTGATGACGTCGGTGATGCTGACATGACCCAGTGCCTTGATCGCGCGCTCGTAGAGGCCGCGGGGCACCCAGCGGCCGTTCGTCAGGGCAATCGCCATCTCGTAGACGACCTGCTCGCGCGCGTCGTCGAACGAGGTCGGCAATCCGCACAGGATCGCCTCGACCTGGGCGGCGGCGAGGCCAACCTGCTTGCCGATGCGCTCGTGAGCCGACGTCGGATAGCCCGAACGCCAGTGGCTGGTGATGACGCAGACGGCGATCTCGCGTTCGCGCTCGGTCAGCGAATAGCCGCCGTCTTTCTGGAAGTGCGCGCCGAACGGGCCGATCACCTTGGCGAGCCTGGGGTTGTGGATCCAGATCTTGTTCGGGCCGGGCAGCCCGCCGCGCGCGCCCATCATCGCCTGGTAGCCCTCGCGCTGTTCGGGCGTCATCTTGTCGACGGGGATTTCGGCGTAGCGGCCGAAGGTCGGTGTGTCGGTCATCTGAGTTCCTCCTCTTATCGTTGCCTCAAAGCCGCCAGGCG
>CAWUOG010000341.1:0-3645 GCA_963923875.1 uncultured Alphaproteobacteria bacterium | reverse complement strand
CACGGCGAGAAGAACAAAGGGGAAGGCAAGGATCACCCACATCGGCCGCTCGGCATGTTCGCCCGGCCTAATCGTCGGGCCGGCTGCGACGCAACGACTTCAGTGTGCCATGCCGCTTCTTGTTGTCGAGCCGGCGCCGCTTGCTGGCACGCGTCGGCTTGGTCGCCTTGCGTGGAACCGGCGGACGGGCGGCGTCGCGCACCAGCGCCACCAATCGCGCCAGCGCCTCCTCGCGATTGCGCTTCTGGCTGCGCTCGCTCTGGGCCGTCAACACCAGCACGCCGTCGCGGGTGAGGCGGCTGCCGGCCAGGCGCTCGAGGCGATGGCGTACGTCGGGTGGCAGCGAGGGCGAGTGCCGCACGTCGAAGCGCAACTGCACAGCCGTCGAGGTCTTGTTGACGTGCTGGCCGCCGGGGCCGGCGGCGCGCACGAAGCTCTCCTCGATCTCCGACGGATCGAGCGCGATCGACGCGGTGACCCTGATCGGCGCGGCACGACCCGCCGGAAAGTCGCTCACGAGCGGCCTTCGCTCACCGGAGGCAACTCATCGGGTGCTGCTCACTCGCGACCGCCGGCCTTGCGCAGCATGGCCTCGATCGAGACCCGATTGGCCTGGCGTGCGTAGGCGACCGCGGTGCGGCCGGTGAAATCGGGCTGGTTGGGGTCGGCCTTCGCGGCCAGCAGCAGGCGCACGATCTCGGCATTGCCGAGCCGCGAGGCGATCATCAGGGCGGTGGTGCCCTGCCGGCTCTGCGCCGACACCTTGGCGTGGCGCTTCAGCAGCATGTCGACGATGTCGACGTCGCTGCGCTCGGCGGCACGCAGCAGCGAGGTGTAGCCTTCGCGGTCCAGGGCGTCGACGACCGAGCCGCCCTTCAGCAGGGCCTCGACGACCGCGATATGACCGGCAACCACAGCCACCATCAGCAGCGGCTGGCCGGTGGTGTCGGTCTGGTTGGGATTGTCGCCCTTGAGCAGGAGCTGGCGCACCTTTTCCTCGTCGCCCTCGCGCACCGCCTTGACGATCGGCTTGAGGGTCATCGATTCGATCTGCGCAAAGGCCGGCCCTGCGGCCACGATCGCCGCGGCGGTCAAAAGGATTCGGCGCTTCATGACACCTTGCCTCCGTTGAGTTTGCTGCGGGATTCCTGGTAGCGGACCTCGATGCGATCCCAGATCTGCGCCTCCAGCGACACGCCGTCGAACCGGTCGATCTGCTGAAGGCCGGTCGGCGAGGTGACGTTGATCTCGGTGAGGTAGTTCCCGATCACATCGATGCCGACGAAGATCAGGCCGCGTCTGGCGAGCTCGGGCCCGATCGTCTCGCAGATCTCGATGTCGCGCTTGCTGAGCGTCGACTTCACCGCCTTGCCACCGACATGCATGTTGGAGCGTGCCTCGCCTTCGGCCGGCACGCGGTTGACCACGCCGACCGCCTTGCCGTCGACCAGGATGATGCGCTTGTCGCCCTGACGCACCTCGGGGAGGTAGCGCTGGGCAATCACCGGTTCACGGCTGCGCTGCGAAAACATCTCGAGCAACGAATTGAAATTCTCGTCGTCCGGCCGCACCCGGAACACGCCGGCGCCGCCGTTGCCGAACAGCGGCTTCAGGATGATGTCCTTGTGCTCTTTCCAGAAGTCGCGGATTGCCGCGCCGTCGGCGGTGATCAGCGTCGGCGGCATGACGTTCTCGAAATGCGTCACGAAAAGCTTTTCGGGTGCGTTGCGCACCGAGGCCGGATCGTTGACCACGAGCGTCTTCGGGTGGACGTGCTCGAGCAGGTGCGTGGTCGTGATGTACGACATGTCGAACGGCGGGTCCTGGCGCAGCAACACGACGTCGAGAGACGCGAGATCGACCAGCTCGGGTGCACCCAGGGTGAAATGATTGCCTTTCTCGCGCCGCAGCTTCATCGGTTGTGCGCGGGCGATCACCTTGCGGTCGCGAAATACCAGGTCCTTGGGCGTGTAGTGCCAGACGTCGTACCCGCGCCTCTCGGCCTCGAGGCCCAGCACGAAGGTGGAATCGCCGTCGATATCGATGGTCGAGACATGGTCCATCTGGATGGCGACTTTGAGCTTCATTCCATTCTCCGACTCACATGCTCCTCCCCATTCATACGGGGAGGAAGCCCCAACGTCAGTTAAGCCCGCGCCGCAGTTCCTGCAACAGGGCCCGCGCCTTCTCGCGCAGCCCCGGCTGGGAAGCGTCGGAAATCGCGAGAAAGCGCTCGAATGAGGCAATTGCAGCACGTCGCTTGTCCAGACGTGCGTCGAGCTGCCCCATCTCGAACAGCAGTTCCGGCCGGTCCGGTGCGATCGCCAGCATGCGCTCGAGCGACCGCGCCGCCGCCGGCCAGTCCTCCTTGCGGACCAGACGGAGCCGGACATTGTTCTCCAGGCGCAGCAGCACGTCACGATCCGGAACCGGATCGAAATGCACAGGCGAGAGCTCGGCGTCGGCGCCCAGCACCTTCTGCAGAAGCTCGCGCAGATCGGCAGCATCGCGGACAGCGCCTTCATGGAACGGATCGACGACGTGCCGTGCGCCGTCGATCGCGACCCGGATCAGGAAGTGCGCGGGAAAGGCGAGGCCTTCGGCATCCCAGCCCTGGGCGCGCGCGATGTGCAGATAGAGAATCGACAGGGCCACCGGCAGGCCCTTGCGCCGCTCGATCACCCGGGCGAGATCGGCGTTCTGCAGGTCGTCGTAGGTCTCGCTGTCGCCGCGATAGGCATAGGAGCGCGCGATCACGTCGGCCAGCCGCTCCGGTGCAGCGCCGCGACGATGCACCAGATCGGTGACCGCATCGGCCATCGCCTTTACGTGCTGGCGCAACGGCGCCAGATCGACCGGCTCCTCGCGATGCAGGACGGCCAGCGCGAGCGCTGCCTCGAGAAGATCCAGTCGCTCGCCATCGCCGGCACAGAGATCGCGCAGACGGGCGAGCGGGGCGCGCTCGCTCATGAAGATCCGGTCATTCGGGGGGCCGCCACACGTCGGGCAGATGGCGCGGCCACCAGCCGCTGACCAGCACGGCATCGAAGCGCACGGAGAAGACCGCGTAGCGCGCGTGCTGGGCGATGAACAGGCTGGCGGCGCGGGACACGCGCCCGAACTGGCCCTCGCGCAAGGCGAAGATGCCGGTCTCGAAATCGCCGCGCGCCTTGACCTCGACGAAGGCCAGGATGCCGCCGCGTTTGGCCACGATGTCGATCTCGCCCAGCCGCGTCTTGTAGCGGCGCGCCAGGATGGAATAGCCCGCCAGACGCAGACGCCACACCGCGCGCCATTCGGCGATGTGGCCGAGCCGGTGGGCTTTCTGTCGCGCCGCGGTGTTCATGTCCCTTCACGCTTGAGCTGAAGCGCGCGAGCATAGACCTCGCGGCGCCTGAGGCCCAGCCGTGCCGCGACCTCGGCGGCGGCATCCCTGACCGACGCGGTGCGCATCGCTTCCCGCAGAGCGGCATCGATATCGGCCTCGGCCGGAGCCCGGGTCTCGCCGGGCGGGCCGACGACGAGGACGATCTCTCCCTTGACCTCGCCCTGGCCGACATAGTGCGCCGCCAGCTGATCGAGCGGTGCGCGGCGCACTTCCTCGAACAGCTTGGTCAACTCACGCGCCACCGCGGCCGGCCGCGG
>CAWUOG010000340.1:0-3666 GCA_963923875.1 uncultured Alphaproteobacteria bacterium | reverse complement strand
CATGGGCGGACTATCGAGACGCCATCTTCTTGAAACCGTCGATCCGGCGCGAGGGGTCGCGCTTCATGGTCTCGACCAGCACGTCACGGCCGATCGGCCCGGCGGTGGCGCCGCCCGCCATGCCGTGCTCGACGATCACGGCGCAGGCATAGCGCGGTTTGGCGATCGGCCCCCAGCACACGAACAATGCGTGATGACGCAAATGCCAGGGCAGAGACTGTTGCGTGATGCCCATATCGCGCTCGCGTTCGGTGATGCGCTTGACCTGGGCGGTTCCTGTCTTGCCCGCGAACATCAGTTCCGGCGGCAAGGGCCGGCCCTTGGCATCGACCTTGAGCGTGCTGGCGGTGCCCGCCGCCACCACCTGCACCATACCCTCGCGTACCAGGGCCATATTTTGCGGCGAGAAGCGGAGCGTGGGCGCAGTGGGAGTCTCGCGCGGCGCGGGCGGCGCCAGTTCCTCGCGCGGGCTCGCCTTGGCAAGCAGCAGATTGGGCTGCACCTCGTAGCCACCATTGGCCAGACGCGCCGTCATGATCGCGAGCTGGAGCGGCGTTGCCGCCATGTAGCCCTGGCCGATGCCGAGGTTGAAGGCGTCGCCCTGCTGCCAGGGCTTGCTGTACTTCTCCTGCTTCCACTGCCGCGTCGGCTGGATGCCGGCCGACTCGCCAGGCAATCCGAGCTCGCTCACCCGGCCGAAGCCCAGCCGGTTCGCGGTATCGGCGATACGGTCGACACCGGCCCGCCGCGCCGCCTCGTAGAAGAAGCAGTCGCACGACTGGGCGATCGCGGTGGTGACATTCATGCCGCCATGGCCGGTCTTGAGCCAGCAATGGAACTTCAGGTCACCCAGCTTCAGGTAGCCGGTACAGGGCAGCACGGTCCACGGTTCGATTGCCTTGGATTCGAGGGCCGCCAGCGCGGTGACCATCTTGTAGGTCGAGCCCGGCGGATAGACGCCGCCAATCGCCTTGTTGTTGAGCGGACGCTCGGGACTGTCGAGCAGGTCGCGCCACTCCGACTGGGTGATGCCGCGCGCGAAGACGTTGGGATCGAAACCCGGCGTCGAGGTCATGGCGATGATGTCGCCGGTGATCACATCCATGACCACGACCGAGCCCGACTGGTGCTCCTTCATGCGCTCGGCGGCGAAGCGCTGGATGTCCATGTCGATGGTCAGCAGCACATTGGCGCCGGGCTGACCCTCGGTGCGGTCGAGCTCGCGGACCACGCGGCCGACCGCATTGACCTCGACCTGCACGGCGCCGGCGCGGCCGCGCAAATCGTCCTCGAAGGCGCGCTCGACGCCCTTCTTGCCGAACCGCATGGTCGCGAGCTGCAGCACGGGATCGTCGCGGCCGTTGAGATCCTCGTCCGAAACGCGGCCGGTATAGCCCACGATGTGGCTCATCAGCTCGCCTTCGGGATAGTCGCGCGTCTGTCCAAGATCGATGAACACGCCAGGCAGGTCGGGCGCGTTGAACTCCAGCCGCGCCACCTCCTCCCATCCCAGGTTCTCGCGCACCACGACGGGCTGGGCGTTACGGCTGCGGCGCAGTTCGCGCAGCAGACGGTTGCGCTCGGGCTCGCCGATACCGAGGATCTGGTCGAGCCGCTCGACCAGGATCTCCACGCCACGGCCGCGGTCGGAACTCACCATCGCGCGGAAGTTGTTGCGGTTCACCGCCAGCGCCTGGCCGGTACGGTCGAAGATCAGACCGCGCGAGGGCGGCAACAGCCGGAGATTGATGCGGTTTTCTTCGGCAAGCGTCGCGAAGCGCTGAGTTTCCAGCACCTGAAGCTGATAGAGCCGGCCGGCCAGTGCCGACATCAGCACCGCCTGTGCGCCGCCCAGCAGCAGGGCGCGGCGCGAGAATTGGCCCGAGCGCTCGCCGTCACCCTTGCGGAAGCGGATCATGACACGGTCTCGCCCGGCCGGGCCGTGCCGCGGGTCAGCTCGGGCACGTTGAGCGGGTCGCGCGGCCGTACGCGCGCGAGCAGCGGCGCCAGCACCGGGTAGACCACCAGCACCACGGCGTACTGCATCATCGCCGGCGCCGGATCGATCGCCGTCCACGTGAACAGCGCGGTAAAGATCCAGACCAGAACGACGAAGCCCCAGGCGAGGATACAGAAGCCGATCCACTGGAACAGGAACGGCACGCCGACCAGGTAGCGCCGGTTGGCGGTGACGGAGGCGCGAATCAGCACGAAGCCCAGCGCGCTGATGCCGACCGGCGCGCCGGGACCGCCGAGCAGCAGGTCGAGCAGCACGCCCATCGCGAGCAGGAGCGGCCCGGGCAGGCGCTCGGGCGTGGCAAGGCTGAACTGATAGACCACCAGCGCCGGCAATAGCGGCAGGGCGTCGGAGAGATACGGCGCGCGCAACGGCGCGAGCGTCAGCAGCACGAAGAACAGCAAGACCAGGCCCGGCAGCATCTGCCGGCCCCATCGGTCGAGCGTATAGAGCAGACCTTCGGCTTTCATGTCAGCGATTCCGCTGGCCGGTGGCCTGTCCGGCCGGCGTCGACGAGACGGCCGGACCGCTGTTGACCAGGCCGGTCACGCCGTAGTCGACGACGCGCACGAACTCGAGGCGCGAGAAATCGGCGAAGGGACGGACACGGATGTGGCCCTCGCCGGTCTGCACCACTTCGCCGACGGGAATGCCAACGGGAAAGCTGCCGCCATGCCCCGAGGTCACGATGCGGTCACCGCGCTGCACGCCCGACACACCCTGCAGCAGGGTGAGGCGAAGCTGCGGAGAATTGTCGCCGGCCAGGATCGCGCGCTCGCGCGTGCGCTCGACCAGCACTGGCAGGCGCGAGTTGACGTCGGTCACGAATAGAACACGCGCGCTGTTGTCGCCTACTTCGGCGACCCGGCCGGCAAGGCCTTCGCCGGTCACCACGGCCTGGCCGGTGGTAACGCCGGCCCTGTGGCCGACATTGAGCAGCGCTCCACGGACATAGGCGCTGACACTGTCGCCCACGATACGGGCGGTGATGAACGACGCCTCCGGTCCTTCACGGAACTGGGCGAGATCGCGCAACCGGTCGTTCTCGTTCTCCAGACGGCGGGCGGCGGTCTGCCACGCCAGCAAGCGGGCATTTTCCTCGCGCAGCCGGGCATTCTCCTGACGCAGCGAAGCAAATTCCTTGAGATCGGCGATGGCGCGGTTTGCGGCCGCCACAGGCCGGGCGATCGCCTCCAGGGCGGGGCTGGCGAGATCGAGCGCCCACACCCGGGCATGCTCGACCAGCACGGTGTCGGCCTTGCCGATCAACATGGCACCGAACGCGGCAACCACCAGCAAGCCCAAGGCGAAGCGCTGCACGACAGCGCGCACCTGGCCGGCAACTACCTCGAAATCGTCCCGGATGGCCATTTCCGGCCCATTCTACTCCAAGCGGGCGGGCTCTGCCCGCGGGGTATTGGCGGGCCCAGCCAGCGGGGGATTTAGTACATCGACGACAGGACGCCGCGCAGACGGTCGATGTTTTCCACTGCATGGCCTGTGCCCAGCGCCACGCAGAGCAGCGGATCCTCGGCCACCGACACCGGCAGGCCGGTCGCCTGGCGCAGCACGGTATCCATGTTGGTCAGCATGGCACCACCACCGGTGAGCACGATGCCCTTGTCGACGATATCGGCCGCCAGCTCGGG
>CAWUOG010000339.1:0-3683 GCA_963923875.1 uncultured Alphaproteobacteria bacterium | reverse complement strand
TTGCCGGCCTTGATCTGGCCCATCGCCGACGAGGTCGTGTCGAACATCATCTCGATGTTGCCGGCGATGATGTCGAGATGGGCCTGTGCCGATCCCTTGTAGGGCACGTGCACGGCCTTCACGCCGGCGGCGGCATCGAAGGCCTCGCCCGCGATGTGCTGCGTGCTGCCGATGCCGGATGAGCCATAGCGCAGGGCGCCGGGCTTGGCCTTCATCAGCGCGATCAACTCCTGCACCGAGTTGACCGGTACCGCAGGCCCTACGACCAGCACATTGGGCACGCTGACCACGAGGCCGATCGGCGTCAGGTCCTTCATCGGATCGAAGCCGAGCTTCAGCAGATGCGGCGCGATCGCCTGGCCGGTGTTGGTCGCGACCAGCAGGGTGTGGCCGTCGGCCGGCGCCTTGGCCGTCAGGTCGGAGGCGATGGTATTGGATGCGCCGGGCTTGTTCTCGACGACGTAGGTGCCCTTCATCGATTCGGCGAACTTGTCGGCCAGCATGCGGGCCACGATGTCGGTGCCGCCGCCGGCGCTCGCGCCGACCATCAGGCGCACCGGTTTGGTCGGATAGGACGGCGCCTGCGCTCCGGCAATCGACGCCATCGAGACCGGCAGGACCAGGCCGGCTGCCGCCAGCAACCATTTCAGGCGCATCGTCAATCTCCCCCTACGCGAGCCTCTTTTCGTGCCTTGTAGCATCGCGCGGTCAGCCGCGCTGCTGCTTCAGCGCGTCGCGCAATTCGTCGCTCGGCCGCACGTCGAGCACGCGGCTGTAGATCGACACCGCGACGATCAGCACGCAGCACATGAAGCCGAACAGGGTGCGGTAGGCGGCCTCGGAGCGCGCGCCGTCGGCCAGCGGCTGGAACAGGCCGAGGATGACGCCCGACAGGGTCTGCATGCAGGCCACGCCCAGCATCACGCAGGTGTTCATGGTCGACATGCCGCGGCCGATCAGCCGGTCGGGAAAGATCGCACGGCCGTGGGTCATGACCATGGTGCTGGAGGCGCTGAAGAAGCCGATACCCACGATCGCGCCCACGACCAGCCACAGCGGCGGAGCGCTGGCCAGCGCGAGCGTGGCCAGGATCGTGGCAATCGCCAGGGTGCCGCCGATCGCGATCCATTTGCGCGTGTCGAGCAGCCGGTCGAGCGGCCCGAAGCACAGCATGCCGCACTGGTAGGCGATGACGGCCGAGAACAGCACGTTGCCCGACTGGATGATGGTGAGGCCATGCACCTCGCGCAGGAACGGTCCGCCCCACAGGCCCTGCACGGTGAAGGTGCAGGCGTAGTTGCAGAAATTGAGCGTCAGGATGTACGGCAGGCGCGGATTGCGCAGCACTTCGCCGAGGCCGCTCAACAACTCTGCCGGCGTCTCGATTTTGCGCGCGAGGAAGGGATGGCCCGGCGGCGCGTCGCGCACCACCAGCCAGACGGCGATGGCCGCGATCGCGGTGAAGCCCACGACCAGGCCGAACACGCCGCGCCAGCCGATATGCTCGGTTCCCCAGGCCAGCGGGGTCGTCGCCATCAGGTTGCCCAGCAGGCCGATCGACAGGACCATCCCGGCCAGGGTCGAGAAGCGGTCGGGCGGGAACCAGCGCGAGATCACCACCATGCTGCCGATCAGCATGATGCCGAAGCCCGCGCCCATCAGCGCCCGCCCCGTCAGCAGCAGCGGCCAGCTCGGCGCCAGGGTGAAGATCGTGGCGCCGATCACCGCCAGCGCCAGCATGGCGCAGACCGCACGCCGCGGCCCGAAGCGGTCGAGGAAGAAGCCACAGGGGATCTGCATGGCCGAGAAGCCGAAGAAGAAGGCGCCGGTCAGCGCGCCCAGCGCCTCCGGTCCGATGCGCAGGTCGCGCATCAGGTCGAGCCCGATCGTGACGTTGGCCGCCCGGAAGAAGTGGCTGGCGACATAGGCAGTGGCCAGGGTGGCGACGATCACCAGTCCCTGACGCCGCAGAGCGGACGTCATCTCGGGGCGTTTCCTGTTTTTTGTTGCCCGCACCCTAGAGCGGCTTCCATCCTAAGTGAACCGCTCGCGGTCACCTTCACGGAGCCAAACCACCATGCGAACCGCCAACGCCGAGCTCTTTGACTTCATCGTCGTCGGCGCCGGCTCGTCGGGGGCGACGCTCGCCGCGCGGCTGAGCGAGAGCGGCGCCCATCGCGTGCTGCTGCTCGAGGCCGGCACCGAGGGTTCGGGCTATTTCTGGTCGCGCGTCCCGGTCGGCGTTTCCAAGATGATCGACCTGCCGGCGGTCAACTGGTGCTTCACCTCGGAACCCGATGAAGGATCGGGCGGCCGCCGCATCGAGGTGCCGCGCGGAAAGATGCTGGGCGGGTCGAGCTCGATCAACGGCATGGTCTATATCCGCGGCCAGGCGCAGGACTACGACCACTGGGCGCAGCTCGGCAATCGCGGCTGGAGCTGGCAGGACGTGCTGCCGGTCTACAAGAAGATGGAGAACTACGACGGCGGCTCGGCGGAGCTGCGCGGCCGCGGCGGACCGCTGCGCATCACCGACACGCCGCGCCACAAGGTGCCGCTGCTGGAAAAGATGATCGAGGCCGCGGCAAAGATCGGCCTGCCGTTCAATCCCGACCTCAACGGTCCGACCCAGGACGGCATCGGGATGTCCCAGGTCACGATCGCCAGGGGACGCCGCCAGAGCACCGCCTACTGCTACCTCGACCCCGCGCGCGGCCGGAAGAACCTCACGATCGAGCAGGGCGCGCTGGGCGAGAGCCTGATCCTGGAGGGCAAGCGCTGCGTCGGCGTGCGCTATTCCGCGAACGGCCAGAAGCGCGAGGCGCGTGCCGCACGCGAGGTCATCGTCTGCTCGGGCTCGATCAATTCGCCCAAGCTGCTGGAACTCTCGGGCATCGGCCAGTCCGAGCTCCTGCGCTCGCTCGGCATCACGCCCGTCCACGAACTGAAGGGTGTCGGCGAGAATCTGCGCGACCATTATTCGCCGCGGGTGAAGTTCGCGATCACGGCGCGTAACGCCACCTTCAACGACAACGCGCGCGGCTGGCGGCTGGCGCGCGAGGCGATCAAGTACGCGCTGTGGGGCGAGGGCTTCCTGGCCTCGACGGCGGTGCCGATCCGCATGTATTTCCGGACGCGGCCGGGTCTCGAAACCCCGGACGCCACGATCTCGATCGCTCCCTTCCTCTACGAACGCGTCGGCCACGAGCGGCGCATCTCGGCCAGGCGCGGCATCACCATGAACGTCAACGTGCTGCGCTCGGAGAGCACCGGCTCGATCCACATCAAGTCGGCCGATCCCGCCGAGCCACCGGCGATCCGCTTCAATTTCCTGTCGGCCCGCGCCGACCGCGACGGCGTGCTGGCCGCGATCCGCAAGGGGCGCGAGCTCATGGCGACGTCGCCGCTCAAGGAGATGACCGGCGAGGAGATCGCCCCCGGCGCGAGCCTGCAGTCCGACGAGGAAATCCTCGAGTGGGTGCGCAACAATGCCGAGACGACCTACCACCCGGTCGGGACCTGCAAGATGGGCAACGATCCGATGGCCGTGGTCGATCCCGAGCTTCGCGTGCGCGGCATCGAGGGCCTGCGCGTCGCCGACGCCTCGATCATGCCGACCCTGACCAGCGGCAACACCAACGCGCCGTGCATCATGATCGGCGAGAAGTGCGCCGCGATGGTCC
>CAWUOG010000338.1:0-3714 GCA_963923875.1 uncultured Alphaproteobacteria bacterium | reverse complement strand
TGGCCCGAGTTTAGGGAGGAGAGCGGCATAAGCCGCCTGCGAAGAGTTTCGGGGTTGAGAGAAGCGGCAAACTGCGGTTTGCCGTTTTTCATTTCAAGGACTTAGGACGCCAACTTAAAGTTCTAATTTAACTGCCCACCATGGCGCGGAAGCTGAAAACATCGGCCCGGTGCAGGAAATAAAATCCAAGCCAGAGTGCCGCAGCGACCAGCGAGGTGATCACCGCCTTGCGCAGCAATTGGGGCCGCTCGGGGGCGCCCCGCTCCTCTCCGGGGCCGGGGTTCTCGATCCGCCGGACGCCGAGCGGCAGCACGGCGAACAGGATCGTCCACCAGATGACGAGATAGACCATGACGCCGGTCGCCCAGCTCATGGCGCGCCTCAGACCTGTTCGAGTTCGATCAGGGTGCCGGTGAAATCCTTCGGATGCAGGAAAAGCACCGGCTTGTCGTGCGCGCCGACCTTGGGTTCACCGTCGCCCAGGACACGGGCGCCACCTGCCTTCAGCTTGTCACGCGCGGCGTAGATGTCCTCGACCTCGTAGCAAACATGGTGGATTCCACCGTCGGCATTGCGCGCCAGGAAGTTGGCGATGGGCGATTTCTCACCCAGCGGATGTAAAAGCTCGATCTTGGTATTCGGCAGTTCGACGAACACGACCGTGACGCCATGCGCCGGCTGTGCCTTGGGTGCGCTCACCTTGGCTCCCATGACATTAGCGTAGAGTTCCGAGGCCTTGGCGAGGTCCGGAACGGCGATGGCGATGTGGTTCAGGCGTCCGATCATGGGCCCTAGATGCGGACGATATGCACGTCCGTCAACGGCTTCTTGCCGAGGTGCGCCCGCACGACGCGCCGCACGGACTGGCGGGCAGCCTCGCGAATTCTCTCGTCGTCCCGCCGTTCTCCGGCACTGAGATCGGCCATCGTCTCCTTCAGACCGCCCAAAATAGCCTGGAGGAGGCCGCCCTCTGCGTCTTCAATGCCCCGCAGCGTCACGACCGGAGGCGCCTTGGCCCTGCCCTGCCCGTCCACCACCAGAGTGACGGCTGCCGCCCCGTTCCACAGCAGCTTGCGCCGCTCGCGCAACGCATCGCCCTCGACCTCGACCAGGCCGTCGCCATCACGCGCCAGACGGCCGGCATGGACATGATCGATCACCTCGGCCGGCCCCGGAGCCAAACGTATCATCGTACCGTTGGGCGCCAGCACCGTCTCTGGCACCTGACAGGCTCGGGCAAGGCCCGCGTGCTCGACCATGTGGCGCATCTCGCCATGCACCGGCAGGGCAATCTTCGGCCTGATCCACTGGTAGACCCGCACCAGCTCGTCGCGCGCTGGATGACCCGAGACATGGATGTGCGCGTCGCGGTCGTCGACGATCTCGACGCCGCGCGCCATCAGGGCGTTGTGCAAGCGGCCGACGCCGCGCTCGTTGCCCGGGATCACACGCGCGGAGAAGACCGCGCAGTCTCCTTCCTCCAGCACCAGGTCGCGATGGTCGCCGAAGGCGAGCTTGGCCATCGCGGCGCGCGGCTCGCCCTGGCTGCCGGTGCAGATGTAGAGGACCTTGTCGCGCGGCAGGAATCCGGCCTCGCGCTCTCCCACAGTCGGCGGGAAATCGAGCAGGTAGCCGCATTCCTGCGCCGCCTCGACCATGCGCTGGAGCGCGCGTCCCGACAGCACCGGGTGGCGACCTGCCGCGACCGCGGCCTTGGCGATGCTCTCGACGCGGGCGAGGTTCGAGGCGAAGCAGGTCACGGCGATGCGGTTCTTGCGCGCACGCACCACCTTCTCAAGGTTGGCACGCACCGTCGCCTCGGAGCCCGCCTCGCCGTCGACGAAGACATTGGTGCTGTCGCACACCATGGCGAGCGCGCCCTCCTCGCCGATCTGCTTCAGGCGCGCCTCGTCGGTCAGCTCGCCGAGCAGCGGATCGGGGTCGATCTTCCAGTCGCCCGTGTGGAACACCGTGCCGAGCCTGGTTCGGATCGCCAGCGCGTTAGGCTCGGGGATCGAATGGGTCATCGTGACCATCTCGAGGTCGAAGGGTCCGACCCGGAACTTGCCTCCCAGAGGAATCTCTACGACCGGCACCTTGTCGCGCAAGCCGGCTTCGGTGAGCTTGCGGCGCAGCACCGAGGCGGCAAACGGCGTCGCGTAGACCGGAGCCTTGAGCCTCGGCCAGAGGTCGGGCACGGCACCCAGATGATCCTCATGGGCGTGGGTCAGCACGATGCCCGCCAGGTTCTCCCGCCGCTCCTCGATGAACTGAGGGTCGGGCATGACCACTTCGACGCCCGGCATCGTGTCGTCGGTGAAGGCGATGCCGAGATCGACCATGAGCCATTTGCCGGCATGGCCATAGAGATTGAGGTTCATGCCGATTTCGCCAGCGCCGCCGAGAGCGACGAACAGCAATTCGTCGGCTGAGGGAACGGTCATGCCTTGCTGCGCCGGAAAATCTCGATCAGGCCCCGCGCGGTGATGTCGGTCGCGATCTGGTCGATCACCGAAATGTGGCCATCAAAGACCGGTGCCAGGCCGCCGGTGGAGACGACTTTCATCGGCTTGCCGAACTCGCTCTTGATGCGCGTGACGATGCCTTCGATCAGGCCGACATACCCCCAGAACACGCCGGTATGCATGCACGCGACCGTCGTTGTTCCGATCACCTGGGCTGGCTTCTCGACGATAATGCGCGGCAGGAGCGCCGCCGCATTGACCAGGGCCTCGATGCTGAGATTGGGGCCGGGCGCAATAGCGCCGCCGCAATAGGCGCCTTCCTCATCGACCACGTCGAAATTGGTCGCCGTGCCGAAATCGACCACGACCACCGGCGTCTTCGGGAACATCAGGCTGGCGCCCACCGTGTTGCAGATGCGGTCGGCGCCGGCGCCGACGCCCCTGATGACGATGCCGTGCTTGACGTTCGCGTCGCCGATGAACATCGGCTCGGTGTTGAAATAGCGCGTGCAGAGGCGGCGCAGGTTGAAGTTGGCATTGGGCACGACCGAGCCGATGATCGCGTCGGTGATCGAATTCGGGTCGATGCCCTCCATCTTCATGAGCTGGATCAGCCACACCGCGTGCTCGTCGGCGGTGCGCATGGCCGACGTGTGCGAGCGCCATTCGCCCACGATCCGTTCACCGTCGACGACGCCGAACTTGATGTTGGTATTGTTGCAGTTGATGGCGAGCAGCATCGCCCCCTCCTTCAGGCCGGACGGCCCAGCAATTCGCCCGACACGATGCGGCGCGGCCCGGCCGGGGTATCCAGCAGCAGGCCACCATCACGGTCCAATCCGGCGAAGCGGCCCCTCACGAGCTCGGTCCCCAGCCGGACATCGACCTCGGCGCCGATCGGTCCCGCCTTGGCGAGCCAGGTCGCCCGGATATTCTCGAAACCTCCCTGCCGCCACTGCGCCAGCCGGTGCGCCAGCGCCCGGGCCAGCCGGCCGGCCGCGTCCTCGACCGTGCCGCCCAGCATGGCGCCGGGATAGCGCATGTCGGGAAGCTCGGGCGTGAACCCGACATTGACGCCAATGCCCGCCACGACGTGCTCGATCCGGCCGTCCTGGCCGATCGAGCTTTCGAGGAGGATTCCGGCAATCTTGCCACCGTCAACCAGCGCGTCATTGGGCCACTTCAGCCGTATCTGGCGCTCGGCGGGCACGATGTCGGCCACGGCCAGGGCTGCCACGAAGCCCAACTC
>CAWUOG010000337.1:0-3725 GCA_963923875.1 uncultured Alphaproteobacteria bacterium | reverse complement strand
TTCCGGATGTACCAGCGCTATGCGGCCGAGCACCGCTGGAAGTTCGAGATCATGGAGCTCTCCGACACCGGCATCGGCGGTTACAAGGAGGCGATCGCCACCATCACCGGCAAGAACGTGTTTGCGCGATTGAAGTTCGAATCGGGCGTGCATCGTGTGCAGCGCGTGCCGGCCACGGAAGCGTCGGGTCGCATCCACACGTCGGCGGCGACCGTCGCCGTGCTGCCGGAGGCCGAGGATGTCGACATCAAGATCGACGAAAAGGACCTGCGCATCGACGTGTTCCGGGCCTCGGGCCCGGGTGGCCAGTCGGTCAACACGACCGACTCGGCCGTACGCATCACCCATATCCCGACCGGTGTCGTGGTCAGCCAGCAGGACGAGAAGAGCCAGCACAAGAACCGCGCCAAGGCGATGAAGATCCTGCGTGCGCGCCTCTACGATGCCGAGCGCCAGCGACTCGATGCCGAGCGCGCGGCCGCCCGTAAAGGTCAGGTCGGCAGTGGCGATCGCAGCGAACGCATCCGCACCTACAACTTCCCGCAGAGCCGCGTCACCGACCACCGCATCAACCTCACGCTCTACAATCTCGCCGAGGTAATGGAGGGCCGTGGACTGGACCAGGTCGTCGATGCCCTGATCGCCGACGACGAGGCCTCGCGCCTGGCGGAGCTGGCGGCCTGATCACCTACGACGCGCTGCTGCGCGACACCGCCGTGGCCCTGACGGCGGCCGGCATCGACAATGTGCGCTTCGAGGCCCGGCTGCTGCTGTCGAAGGCGTCAGGCCTTTCGATCGAATCGCTGATCGCGCACGGCCGCGACGAAGCTCCTGCAGTCGCGATCGGGGCGCTTCGCGCGCTTACCGCGCGCCGTGTGCTGCGAGAGCCGATGGCGCACATCCTGGGCGAACGCGAGTTCTGGGGCCTGCCGTTCAAGGTCACGCCCGACGTTCTGGTGCCGAGGCCCGACAGCGAGACGGTGATCGAGGCGGCCCTGTCGCTGATGCCGGACAAGACCGAGCCGTGGCGCATCCTCGATCTGGGCGTCGGCTCAGGCTGTCTGCTCCTCACCCTGTTGCGCGAATACCCGAACGCCCGCGGCACCGGTATCGACGCCTCGCCGGCAGCCCTTGCCGTGGCGCGGGAGAACGCGGAACGGCTGGGCGTCGCTGCGCGCGCTCACTTGTTGGCCGGCGATTGGCGCGAAGCCGGTTGGGCCGAGCGACTGGGCGGTCCGTTCGATCTCGTGGTGTCCAATCCACCGTACATCGCATCCGCCGACGTCGCCGGACTGATGCCGGAAGTCGCCCGTTTCGAGCCCAGGCTCGCGCTCGATGGCGGCGAGGATGGGCTCGATCCCTATCGCCGGATCGCCGCGGTCGGACGCCAGCTGGTCACCGCTGGCGGCTGGTTGCTCGTCGAGATTGGCGAGGGACAAGCCTCTGATATTACAGGGCTTTTCTCGGCTGCCGGATTGCATCCCGCAGCTCCCTGGAAGGACCTCGCCGGCATCGATCGCGTGATACCTGCGAAGCATTAATTGATTGGCAATCGCTCCCGATTGAGACTACCTTTCTTTCAACCCCTTGCGGGGTATCGCCCGGTCGGACATTGCCGACGGGCAGTAATCCCTCTGAATATGAGCTGCGACGGAGCCCGGGAAGGGCAGAGGGTAGCCAAAAACAAAGCCCGTCCAGCAGGTAAATGGCCCTAGGTTAATGAGACCAAACAATCGGCAGCGGTCGCGTGGCGGCCGTGGTGGTGGCGGCGGTGGCGGCCACGGTCATCACAAGCAGCATCACACTCACAATCCGAACCGGCCCCCCAACCGGAACCAGATTTTCGACAGCAGCGGGCCCGACGTGCGCGTGCGAGGCAACGCCCACCAGGTCTTCGACAAGTACCAGGCGCTGGCGCGCGAGGCGGCGGCTTCCGGCGATCGTATCCAGGCGGAAGCCTACTGGCAGTATGCCGACCACTATTTCCGCGTCATCCAGAGCATGGGCGGGATGATGCATCGCAACAACCAGGGTTGGGGCGATGGCAGCGGCGAGGAAGGCCAGCAGGCGCCTCAGCAGGGCCAGGGTCAGCCGGGTGGAGGGCAGCAGACCAACGGCAACGGTCACCCCGAAGGCGCCTATGGCGAGCGTCAGAGCGGTGGCGGCCGCGGCGAGAACCAGGCCGATTCCGAGCCCGGGCTCGGCGGCGTGGCCTTCCTGCAAAACGGGCGCAATGCATCGAGCGGCCCCGATCCGGCCGCCGACGAGCAACCGGAAGTGCCGGAATATTCGCCGGGCCGGCGCGGCTGAGGCAAGTTACCCGAGGGGGCGGCGAAAGCCGCCCCTTCTCATTTCGGGACAGCCGGGTTCAAAGACGGCTCTTCAGAGATGAACGAGGGTCGGCGCGAAGAAGCCGAGGACGGTCAGGCCGGCACCGACGATGCCCAGCCCGGTAGCCAGGAATGCGAGCCAGATCACCGTGGTTACCGCCGCGGCCGACGCCAGCACGATCGCGAGCTGGAAGGCCGCCGAGCCGTATTCGAACAGGTGATAGGCCGAGCGCGCGACTTCGCGTTTCTTGCCGTGTTCTATCGCGCTCGCGCTCAGCTCCTTGCGTCCTTCCTTGGTCTCCGGCTCGCTCTCGTAGCGCGCGACGGTCGCCTTCCAGCGGGCGACCTGTTCCTTCATCGCGGCCGGCATCTCCTGGCCTTTGTACTGTGCCTCGGCTTCTTCGGCGGCTGTGCGCAGGATGGTCTGGCGGATCGTCTTGGCCTGGAAGAAGCCCCACTGGTTGGTCGCCTCGACGTGCTCGGTGAGGACGGTGGTCTGCGAACTCTTGGCTCCCATCTCGCAGATCGCCAGGAGGGCGGCCAGAAAGGCAATCAGGATGGCAATATTCTTGTTCGAGCCATCGACATGGCCGTGTCCGCCGGACATTCAACTCTCCCGATTTTTAGGGGCCGATTTGATCTAGGTCGTTCCCGAAGCCGTTCATAGCCCGGCACTGTTGTGCGGAAAAGCCGTACCGGGGTTCCGGTCTTGTATGGGGAGCAACCAATCCCATATCAGCCGAGGATGCCCGGATAGGGGTCCACTCTTTCGCCCGCCGCTCGACGGGGGCGTGAAAAGAAAGGGTAGAGTGATGAACCAAGAGAAGTACACCGAGCGCATGCGCGGTTTCCTTCAGAGCGCCCAGATGCTGGCGCTGCGCGAAGGCCACCAGCGACTCGTTCCCGACCATCTGCTGAAAGTCCTGCTCGACGACCCCGAGGGCCTTGCGGCCAACCTGATCGCATCGGCGGGCGGCGATTCGCGTGCCGTGCACCGCGCAGTCGAGGCCACCCTTGCCAAGCAGCCCAAGGTCGAAGGCCAGGGTGCGGGCCAGATCTACATGGCGCCGGAGACGGCGCGCATCTTCGACCAGGCCGAGGCGGTCGCCGAGAAGGCGGGCGATTCGTTCGTCACCGTCGAGCGGATGCTGCTGGCCCTGGCGCTCGCCAAGGGGACCGAGGCGGCCGACGCGCTCGCCAAGGGTAACGTCAAGCCGCAGGCACTCGAGAAGGCCATCCAGGACCTGCGCAAGGGTCGCAAGGCCGACACGGCATCTGCGGAGAGCAGCTACGACGCGCTGAAGAAATACGCGCGCGACCTCACCCAGTCGGCCCGCGACGGCAAGCTCGATCCGGTGATCGGCCGCGACGAGGAAATCCGCCGCACCATCCAGG
>CAWUOG010000336.1:0-3731 GCA_963923875.1 uncultured Alphaproteobacteria bacterium | reverse complement strand
TCCTACACGCCCTACCAGCCCGAGATCACGCAGGGCACGCTTCAGTACCTGTTCGAGTTCCAGACCCAGGTGACCCTGCTCACCGGCATGGAGGTGGCCAACGCCTCGATGTACGACGGCTCGACCGCAGCCTCCGAGGCGGTGCTGATGGCCAACCGCATCACGCGCCGCCACAAGGCGCTGTTGTCGGGCGGCCTGCATCCGCAATACCGCGCGGTCATCGAGACCGCCGCCAAATGGGAGGAATTTTCGGCGATTGCGTCGACGCCCGACACTGCGGGCCTCGAAGACCTGATCGCCGCGGTCGACAAGGACACGTCCTGCGTCGTGGTCCAGAATCCGAGCTTCTTCGGCCACGTGCGCGATTTCGGCAAACTGGCCGAGGCCTGCCATGCGGCAGGTGCGCTGCTGATCGTCGTGGTCACCGAGGTCGTGTCGCTCGGGCTGATCAAGCCGCCGGGCGAGATGGGCGCCGACATCGTGGTCTGCGAGGGCCAGTCGCTGGGCAACGGCCTGGGCTTCGGCGGTCCGTACGTCGGCCTGTTCGCGACGCGTGAAAAGTACATGCGCCAAATGCCGGGCCGCCTGTGCGGCGAGACCGTCGACGCTGACGGCAAGCGCGGCTTCGTGCTGACGCTCTCGACCCGCGAGCAGCATATCCGCCGCGAGAAGGCGACCTCGAACATCTGCACCAATGCAGGCCTCTGTGCGCTTGCTTTCACCATTCACCTCACCTTGCTGGGCGAAGCGGGGCTGAAGCGCCTGGCCGAACTCAATCACGCCAAGGCGAGCGAGCTCGCCGACCGCGTGTCGGCGATCCCGGGCGTAAAGCTGCTGAGCGACAGCTTCTTCAACGAATTCACCGTGGCGCTGCCCAAGCCTGCCGCACCGATCGTCGAGGCGATGGCGCAGAAGCGCATCCTGGGCGGCCTGCCGGTGTCGCGGCTGATTCCGAACGATCCCTCGGTCGCGAACCTGCTGCTGCTCGCTGCCACCGAAACCGCAACCGAGGCCGGCATGGAGCCGCTGGTCGCCGCGCTGAAGGAGGTGCTGTAATGAACGCCCCCTCGGATCGTTCCCAGGGCCGCTCCGGCGGCATCGTCGCGGGAGGCGCATCGGCGCCGGCAACGTCCACCGGCAATCGAGCGCTGCAGATCGAGGAGAAGCTGATCTTCGAGATGGGCCAGCCCGGCCGCACCGGCGTCGACCTGCCGGAACCGCCGAAGGTGAAAGACCGCCTCAATGGCCTGCGCCGAACGGGCGAGATCGGCCTGCCTGGCCTCTCCGAACCGCAGGTCGTGCAGCACTACACGCGTCTCAGCCAGAAGAACTACGCCATCGACATGGGCGTCTATCCGCTGGGTTCGTGCACCATGAAGCACAATCCGCGGCTCAACGAAAAGGTTGCGCGCCTACCCGGCATCGGCGACCTGCATCCGCTGCAGCCGGTCTCGACCGTGCAGGGGGCGCTGGAGCTGATCGATCGCCTGGCGCATTGGCTGAAGACGCTGACCGGCATGCCGGCCGTGGCGATGTCGCCGGCCGCCGGCGCGCATGGCGAGATGTGCGGCATGATGACGATCGCGGCCGCCCTCGACGCCAAGGGCGAACGCGCGCGTCGCAAGGTCGTGCTGGCACCCGAGAGCGCGCACGGCACCAATCCCGCGACGGCGGCGGCGCTGGGTTTCACCGTCAAGCCGATCCCGGCCAACGAAAACGGCCGTGTCGATCTTGTGGCGCTGAAAGCGGCACTCGGTCCGGACGTGGCGGCGATCATGCTGACCAACCCCAACACCTGCGGCCTGTTCGAAAGCGAGATCGTCGAGATCTCCAAGGCCGTTCACGCGGCAGGCGCCTACTTCTACTGCGACGGCGCCAACTTCAACGCCATCGTCGGCCGCGTGCGGCCGGGCGATCTCGGTGTCGACTGCATGCACATCAACCTGCACAAGACCTTTTCGACGCCGCACGGCGGCGGCGGGCCGGGGGCGGGACCGGTGGTGCTGTCGGCGGCGTTGGCGCCTTACGCACCCTATCCGTGGATCGTGAAGAACGGCGAGACCTGGACCGTGGCCGAGGACGGCGCCAGGGTCGACGGTGCGCCGATTGGCCGCCTGAAAGCGTTCCATGGCCAGATGGGCATGTTCACCCGCGCGCTCGCCTACATCCTGAGCCACGGCGCCGATGGACTGAAGCAGGCCTCGGAAGACGCCGTGCTGTCGGCCAACTACGTCATGGCTTCCCTCAAGGACGTCATGACTCCGGCCTTCGACGGCCCATGCATGCATGAGTGCCTGTTCGACGATTCCTTCCTCAAGGACACCGGCGTCAGCACCCTCGATTTCGCCAAGGCGATGATCGACGAGGGCTATCACCCGATGACCATGTACTTCCCGCTGGTGGTGCATGGCGCGCTGCTGATCGAGCCCACCGAAAGCCAGGCCAAGGAGGACATCGACCAGTTTGTCGCCGCGCTGCGTTCGCTCGCCGAGCGTGCGAAGTCGGGCAATGCGGTGGAAGAGTTCAAGGCAGCTCCGCGTTTCTCGCCGCGACGTCGCCTCGACGAGACCTTGGCGGCGCGCAAGCCCGTGCTACGCTGGCGGCCGAGCAACGACTTCAAGCAGGCTGCGGAGTAGACCCTGGAAGCCCTGAGCGTCCTTGTGCCGGTATTCGCGGTGTTCATCCCGGCGCTGATCCTGCCCGGTCCCGATTTCGTCGGCGTCGTGCGCTCGTCGGTGACGCGCGGCACCACGGCCGGCCTGCTGACGACCCTGGGAGTCTCGATCGGGCTCGGCTTCTACGCCACGCTCAGCCTGCTCGGCCTGTCGGCCATCCTGGTCGAATACCAGTGGCTGACCTGGGCGGTGCGTGTACTGGGCGGTCTCTATCTCGCCTGGCTCGGCATCAAGCTGCTGCGCGCCAGGCCCGCGGCGCCCGGTTCGGAGATCGCTGCCGGTGGCCTGTCCGGCGAGGTCCGCGGCAACTCGCTGCTGTTCGGTTTCCTGGTGACGCTCACCAACCCCAAGGCGATCGTGCTGTTTGCCAGCGTGTTCGCGACGGCGGTCACGGCCGCGACGCCGCTCTGGCTGATGGTGCTGATGGTCGTCCTGGTGATGGCGAGCTCGCTCACCTGGTACACGATCGTGACGCTCTTCATGTCGTCGGCGCCGGTGATGCGCCGCTTCCAGCATGCGCGGCACTGGATCGAGCGCATCGCCGGTGCGTCCTTCGTGCTGATCGGCGGCAAGATCATCGCCGACGCCCGCACGCCGGTTTCTCCCTGACCGACCTGCCGCCGGGTTCCACGGTGCGGCCGTGGGACCCGGCGGGATGGCCATCGGCATGGTAAGGCTTTGCTGCCAACGCAGCAGGGAAGGCCACGATGCGCGTATTCACCTCTCTTCCGCAGGAAGACCTGAAGAAGGTCGGGCCGCGCGCCCAGGAAATCGAGGCGGCGGGCTATACCGGCGTCACCACCCAGGAGAACCGGCACGATCCGTTCCTGTCGCTTGCCGTCGCCGGCTACACGACCACGCGCATGGAGCTGCATACGTCGGTCGCCATCGCCTTCGCGCGCTCGCCGATGGTCTGCGCCAATGTCGGTTGGGATATCGCGGCTTCGACCGGCGGACGCTTCACCCTGGGCCTGGGATCGCAGATCCGCGCCCACAACGAGAAGCGCTTCTCGGTGCCGTGGACGGCCCCGGCGCCGCGCATGCGCGAGTATGTCC
>CAWUOG010000335.1:0-3737 GCA_963923875.1 uncultured Alphaproteobacteria bacterium | reverse complement strand
TCCGCAAACCCGATTCTCGATCCAAAGGGGCCGCAATTTGCGGCCCCTTTCATGTTAGACGGCCCTCCATCCAAGCGTTGGAGGAGCGTTCGTGAAAATGACCAAATTGCCGCGTCGGCGGGCCCTGATCCTGTCCGGGAGCGCGTTCGCCGCCCCGATGATCGCCTCGGGCATTGCCCGGGCCGCCGACGAGTGGCCCAACAAGCCGGTCAAGTACATCAACCTGTTCCCGGCCGGCGGTCCGACGGACGTGCTGTCCCGCATCGCCTGCCAGAAGCTCACCGAACTCACCGGTCAGCAGTTCATCGTCGAGAACCGCGGCGGCTCCGGCGGCAATGTCGGCGCGGACGCGATCGCGAAGTCGGCCCCCGACGGCTACACGATCGGGCTGATGAGCGTGTCTTCGCATGCCATCGCCACGACGCTGTACGCGAAGCTGCCCTTCAATGCGGACAAGGACTTCACGCCGGTCACCATGCTGTGGTCGCTCCCGAACCTCCTGATCGTGCGCAAGAGCCTCGGCCCCAAGACCGTGCCGGAGCTGATCGCGATGGCCAAGCAGAACCCGGGCAAGATCTCCTACGCCTCGTCCGGCGCCGGCACGACCGTGCATCTGAGCGGCGCCGTATTCGCATCGCTGGCCGGCATCGACATCCTGCACGTGCCCTATCGCGGCAGTGCGCCGGCCATCCAGGATCTGCTGGCCGACCAGGTCGACATGATCTTCGACAACATTCCCGGATCCCTGGCGCAGATGGCTGGCGGCAAGGTGTGGGGCCTCGGCGTCACCTCGACGGAGCGCAGCCCGATGGCGCCCGACGTGCCGACGATGGCCGAGTTCCTGCCGGGCTTCGACATCAACTCCTGGGGCGGCATCTGCGGCCCCGCCGGACTTCCGCCGGCGATCGTCGACAAGCTGAACGCCCTCGCCAAGCAGGCGCTCGACAGCGACGAGGTCAAGAAGGCCTACCTGAAGAACGGTGCGACTCCGCTCTGGAAGAGCGTCCCCGATACCATCGCCTATCGCCGTGCCGAAGAGCAGCGGTTCGCACCGATCGTGAAGGCGTCAGGCGCCAAGGTAGACTAGGCGCTCCGCTCTAGCGGAGCGGCCGGCGGGGTGCAGCGCCGCACGGTAGCTACGAACGAAGAAAAAGCCCCGGTGTTTCCACCGGGGCTTTTGTCGTTCGCGACGGCGCCTACGTCAGACGACGAAGGGCACGCTTGCAGCTACATCCCGAGCGTCGATACGAACTTGGTATTGAGGTAGGCCTCGAGCGCCTCGACGCCGCCCTCCGAGCCGTAGCCCGAATCCTTCATGCCGCCGAACGGCACCTCAGGAAGAGCAAGTCCGTGGTGGTTGATCGACACCATGCCGCTCTCGAAGGCATCGCCGACGCGCGCCATGGTCTTGCTGTTCTTCGTGTAGGCGTAGGCCGCCAGGCCCCACGGCAGGCGGTTGGCTTCCTTCATCACGCCGTCGAAATCCTTGAACGGCGTGATCGGCGCCAACGGCCCGAACGGCTCGTCGTTCATGATCTTGGCCGTGAGCGGCACGTCGGTCATGACGGTCGGCTCGTAGAAGTAGCCCTTGTTGCCCTTGCGCTGGCCGCCAGTCTGGATCTTTGCGCCCTTCGAGATGGCGTCGCTGACGAAGCTGTCCATGGCGTGCAGGCGGCGCTCGGCGACGAGCGGTCCCATGCGCGTGTCGGC
Organism: uncultured Alphaproteobacteria bacterium; assembly: GCA_963923875.1. Lineage (GTDB taxonomy): Bacteria > Pseudomonadota > Alphaproteobacteria > Reyranellales > Reyranellaceae > Reyranella. The sequence continues at coordinate 2,027 of CAWUOG010000335.1, read as the reverse complement.
CTCGAGTCCGTTGCCGACCTTCACGTTCTTGGCGTAGGCCGTGAACTTCTCGACGAACTCCGGATAGACCTTCTCGTGCACCAGGAAGCGCGTCGGCGCGACGCAGACCTGGCCGGCGTTACGGAACTTGTTGGCGCCGAGCACGCTGACCGCCTGGTCGACGTCGGCATCGTCGAACACGATCGCCGGCGCATGGCCTCCCAGCTCCATCGTGACGCGCTTCATGTGCGCACCGGCGAGTGCCGCGAGCTGCTTGCCGACCGGGGTCGAGCCGGTGAAGGTCACCTTCCTGATGACCGGATGCGGGATCAGGTACTCGCTGATCTCCGACGGCACGCCGTAAACCAGCTGGATCACGCCCGCCGGCACACCGGCATCGACGAACGCCTTGATCAGCTGCGCGCAGGCCGCCGGCGTATCCTCCGGACCCTTGACGATGATAGAGCAGCCGGTGGCGATCGCGGCCGAGGCCTTGCGCACCACCTGGTTGATCGGGAAGTTCCACGGCGTGAAGGCCGCGACCGGCCCGACCGGCTCCTTGATCACCAGCTGGTGCACGTTCTCCATGCGCGCCGGCACGATGCGGCCGTAGGTGCGGCGGCCTTCCTCGGCCATCCACTCGATGATGTCGGCGGCGAGCAGGGTCTCGCCCTTGGCCTCGATCACCGGCTTGCCCTGCTCCATGGTCATGATCGGCGCGATCTCATCGACCCGCTGGCGGATCAGTTCGGCGGCCTTGCGCATCACCTTGTAGCGGTCGAACGGCGAGACCTTGCGCCACGCCCTGAAGCCCTTGTCGGCGGCGGCGAGGGCGCGATCGAGGTCGGCCTTTTCGGCGTGCGCCACGGTGCCGATCACTTCCTCGGTCGCGGGATTGACGACCGGGATTGTCCGGCCGTTGGCGCCCTTGGTCCAGGCGCCATCGATCATCAGGGAGACATCGCTGTATGTAACCATCGTTTCCTCCATCAACTTCCGCGATACGTCGAATAGCTCCAGGGCGTGCAGAGCAGCGGGACGTGATAATGCCCCTCCGGCTCGGACACCGAAAAGCGCAAAGGCACGATGTCGAGGAACGGCGGATCGCCGCTCTCGATGCCCCTGCTGCGATAGTGGTCACCCACCGCGAAGCGCAGTTCGTAGCGCCCGATGGGCAGCGGCCGGTCGCCGATCAACGGCCTGTCGGTCCGGCCGTCGGCGTTCGTGACCGCTGTAGCTATGTGGATATAGCGCTCGCCCACCTGCTCGTAAAGCTCGACCGCCAACCCGGCGGCAGGCCGCCCGAGATGGGTGTCGAGAACGTGCGTGCTGAGCCGGCCGTGGACCTTCGGCATGCCCTCGCCGGCCACCCGCTCCGCCAGCCGCAGCCGCGTGATGTAGGCAATCTCCTGCATCGCGGTCGCGAGTTCGGCCGCCGCGTCGTTCGACAGCCGGCGCTCGAACTGGGCCAGGATCGAATCGCGGGTGTGACGGCGCACGCAGACGATGAACGGAAAGCCGAACTTCGCCTTGTAGGCGTCGTTCAGGCGATGGAAGCGCTCGAACTCGGCGTCCGACAACGTGTCGAGCCCGACGCTCGCCTGCTCGCGCCGCGAATCGTCGGTGATGTCGCCGGCGCGCGCCGCCTTGCCGGCAAGATCGGGATGAGCACGCACGAACTCCAGCCGCGTCTCCGGTGGCGCGGCCTGGACGACGCCCATCATCGCGGCATGCAAGCCGATCACACTCTCGAACGGCCGCAGTGCCGCCGCCTTCTCGGCCACCCACGGCGCGCGCTCGAAGGTCTCGCCGACGGCGGCGCAAAAAGCGGCAGGCGCCATGGCGTTGAGGTCGTCGAGGCTGGTTTTCATCGCCGCCGACCTAGCACGGAGCGCGGGCCGTCTCTATAGGCGGCCGTATTGACGGAGCGGCACCTGCCTTGCACTCTTTGCGCATCCGGAACGGACCGCTGCCGCGTGCGGCGCGGGTCACTCCGGGATGGTCTCGAAGAGCCCCGACGTCGGTCTCCTTCGCCTTCCCCGGTCGCA
>CAWUOG010000334.1:0-3740 GCA_963923875.1 uncultured Alphaproteobacteria bacterium | reverse complement strand
GCCGGGGCCGTGCAAGAGATACGGCGGCGGACGTGACCGAAACGCGGCAGTACGGAGAATCACCGCGGCAGAACGCGGCGGCTTTAACTTGTCACAACCTGCGAGCCCGGGCGGCAGGCCGGATGAAGACCGGCCCGCCGGTTGGCGCAGTTGGCGCTAGAGCGCGCCGGGTGCCGGCCCCTTCGAGACCTTGGCGTTGAGCTTGGGCGGATGAGTGACGATCGACTTCAGGGCCGCCACCGGCTTGCGCAGCTTGTCGAGGTTTGGCCGCGGCCGGGCCAGTTCCGGATTGGTGGCGAAGGCCTGCTCCATGGCGTGCGCGGCGCCCAGCACCTCGCCGTCGCCGCGGAAGCGGCCGATCACCTGCAGGCCGAACGGCATCTTCTTGTGATCGGAGCCGCAGGGCAGCGACACTGCGGGGTTGGTGACCAGCGAGATGAAGTACTTGGTCGCCATCCAGTGGTAGTAGGTCTTGAGTTTCTCGTTGTCCATTTGCTCGATGTAAAGCTGCTTCCAGGGGAAGGGCGTGAAGCCGACCGTCGGGCCGATCACCAGATCGTAGTCTCTGTAGTGCTCCTGGAAGGCGCGGAAGAGCCTTGTCTGCTCGCCATGCGCCCAGGCGAAGTCGGCGAGGCTGAGCTTGGCGCCGATCTCGTAGTTGGCGACGATGTTCGGCCCGAGCATCTTTCGGTTTTTCGTGTAGGCATCCTGGTAGCGCGACAGGAAGCTGACGGCGCGCACGATGTCGAAGCATCGGTCGGCGCCGCCGTAGTCGACGTCGATCTTGTCGAGGCTGCGGAACAGCGGCTTCATGGCCTTGATCTTGGCGCGGAAGGTCTGGCGGATTCCCTTTTCGACCGGGGCGCCGCCGAAATCCTCGGTGTAGGCGACGCGCAGGCTGCCGAGATCGACCGGCCACGGTTCGGCATAGGCCATCGGGTCGAGCGGGAAGCTGAGCGGATCACTGTCGTGCTGGCCGATCTGAGTGGCATAGAGGAGACAGACATCGGCGACCGAGCGGCCCATCGGACCCAGCACCGAGATCGGCGTCCAGCCCATGGCGCGGCGCTCGACGGCGACCATGCCGGGCGAGGGACGGAAACCCACGACGCCGCAGAACGCGGCCGGATTGCGCAACGAGCCGCCCGTGTCGGAGCCCGTGCAGACCGGCAGCATGTCGGTCGCCAGCGCCGCCGCCGAGCCGCCCGACGAGCCGCCGGCGTTCAGCATCGGATTGAAGGGGTTGCCGGTGGCGCCCCATACCGGGTTTCGGCTGTTCGAGCCCGCACCGAATTCCGGCACGTTGGTCTTGCCGACCACCACGGCGCCCGCAGCCCGCACGCGGCCGACCATGACGTTGTCGTAGTTCGGCACATAGTCGCGATAGAGCGGCGAGCCGTAGGTGGTCAGGAGATCCTTCGTCTCCTCGAGGTCCTTGATGCCGGCCGGCAGGCCGTGCAGCAGGGGCAGGTCCTCGCCGCGGCGCACCGCGGCTTCGGCGGCCTTGGCCTCCTTGCGCGCGCGCGCGACGCACATCGCCGTTACGGCGTTGATCGCAGGATTGATTTCCTCGATGCGGCGCAGGCAGGCTTCCAGGAGCTCGACCGGCGAGATCTCCTTGGTGCCGATGCGACGACGCAGCTCGACGGACGACAGTGCCAGCAGTTCACGAGTGGACATGGGTTCCCCTGATTCGACTGAATGTTTCGTGGTTCGACGGTTAAGGCCGGTGCAGCTTGACCGGCTCGCGCGTCACGGTGCGCCGCCCGCGCTTGTAGGCGGCCAGTACCGGCGCCACCGTGCGCAGCGCGGTGATCTCGTCCGGCGCGTCCAGCACCACCAGGTCGGCCTGTCTGCCGAGGGCGATGCCGTAGTCGTCCTTGCGCATCAGCTTCGCGGCCGTCGCGGTGGTCATGTTCCACAGCGCCTGCACTTCATCGTCATTGCCGCGCTGGGTGACGATGGCGTGCATGTTGACCTGGCGCAGCAGCTGGCCGTCGCCGAACGGCGTGAACGGGTTGAGGATGTTGTTCGAGCCGACCGAGCAGGTGACGCCGCGCTCGGTCAGGAAATTCAGGTCGACGACGTTGCGCGGCACATTGTGATCGGTGTGGCGGCCGCCGAGATATAGGTCGGTGGCGGTCAGTACGGTGGCCGCGACTCCTGTATCGGCCATGCGCCTGGCGACGCCGTCGAGATCCTTGAACGGCATGGTGGCGAGCTTGCCGACATGGCCCACGGCAACACGGCCGCCCCATTTGTATTTTTCGGTGAGATCGCAGACCAGCAGCGTGTGGAGCTCTTCTGCCGAAGCGCCGCTGTCGAGATGCATGTCGATGTCGACGTCGAATTCGCGCGCCATCTCGAAGATGCGCCGGATCTGTGCCCTCCAGTCGCTGTCGTAGTTGGGCGCCGCGCCGACGACGGTCGCACCGTTCTTGAGCGCGGCCACCATCAGCTCGTCGGTGCCGGGATTGTTGGTCAGGCCCTCCTGCGGCATTACACAGATCTCGAGATCGATCGCCCATTTGTACTTGTCGATCAGCGCCTTCACGCCTTCGAAGCCGCGCAGGCCGACCTTCGGATCGACCTCGGCATGGGTGCGCATGCGCGTGGCGCCGTGGCTGATACACTTTTCGATGGTGGCCGAAGCGCGCTCGATCACATCCTCGATCGTGAAAGTGTGCTTGACCGCCGAGACGCGCTCCATGGCGAGGTGCGGGTTGCGCTTGGTCGTATGTTCGCAGCGTCCGAGGATGCAGGCCTTGTCGAGGTGGATGTGCGTATCGACGAAGCCCGAGCAGACGAGCCGCCCGCCGCCGCGATATTCCTCTCGGGCGGTGCCGCCGAGCCCGGCAGAGATGGCCGCGATTCTGCCGTCCTTCACGCCGATGTCCGTCGCCGGTTTATCCGGCTTGGTGCCGGGCAGGCGCACTTCGCGCAACACGACGTCGAAATCCATCGCCTATCCTATCGTAATCGTTACCCGGCATGCATGTTGCACCACGCCGCGCGGCAATTACAGTCTTGGGTGCAAGTGGAGGTCCGGTGAACACCATGCTCAATCGACGGCAGATGATGATCGCGACAGCTGCCGCCTCGTTCCCTGCCATCAGCCCTGCAAAAAGCGGATGGGCGCAGGCGGGCTGGCCGTCCAAGCCGATTCGCTGGATCGTCAACTTTCCGCCTGCCGGGGCGGCAGACATCCTGTCGCGCACGCTGGCGGAATATTACGGCACACGGCTCGGCCAGCCGATCGTCGTGGAGAACAAGCCCGGCGCCGGTGGCCTGCTGGGCGCCGACATCCTTGCCAAAGCGAAAGGCGACACGCATCTCGTCATGATGTCGAGCGCGGCCTCGCACGGCATCGGCCCGGTGCTCTACAAGGACGTGCCCTACGATCCGCTGGCCGACTTCACGCACATCCACCTGGTCGGCACCTTTCCGACCGTGCTTGCGGTGAGCGCTTCCTCGCCGATCAGCAGCGTGGCGCAGCTGATCGAGATGGCCAAGGCCAAGCCGGGCGAAGTGACCTATGGTTCGGGCGGCAACGGCACGATGAACCACCTCACCGGCCAGGTGCTGGCGCGCGCCGCCGGCGTGCAGCTCACGCATATTCCCTATCGCGGGTCGGCGCCGGCGATGAACGATCTGATGGGTGGCCAGATCGTCGCCCTGATGGAAAGCCTGCCGACGGCGATCGGTTACTTCACCTCGGGCCGCATGCGGCCGCTTGCGGT
>CAWUOG010000333.1:0-3743 GCA_963923875.1 uncultured Alphaproteobacteria bacterium | reverse complement strand
GTCCGCGTATCCGCCAGCGAGGCCCCTTCCTTGAGGAAGATCTCGATCGCCGTCACCTTGTTGCCAAGGTTGAGCAGCCGCTGCACATCGGCCAGGGGCGCATAAATGAAGTTGGCATCGTAGTCGTACATGCCAGCGCAGAAGATGGCGCTCACCCGCGCCAGAGCCGAACGCGGCATCACCCCGAGCGGTGTCGCGACGGAAACCGGCGACACGAGCTGCAGGCGATCACCGACCTTTACCCCCAGGATGTCCGCCATGCGCCGGCCGATCGCGACGGTGAAATCGTCGCCGAAATCCTTCAACGTCCCCCAGTCTCCTGTTGCCTCGTCCCCTCGGCACAGGCCCCGATAGCGCTCGCGCACGCCGGGTGGGCCATCGATGGCGGCCGACACCGGCAGGCGCGCCCGGAGATCTTCCGCCGTCATGCCACGCAGCACGACGCCTCGCACCTTGTCTCCCACCACCACGATCACCTGGCCTTCTGCCGACGGCGATGCCACCTCGATCCCGGGAATGGTGCGCAGCCGTGTCATCAGATCGGGCGTTGCTTCCAGCCCTTCGCGCGCGCCCTGCACCCCGAGCTGGCCGCTGATCGCCGCCATCTGGCGCAGCATCTCGATGCGGAAGCCGTTCATCACCGACATCACGACGATCAGGGTACCGACCCCTAGCGCGATGCCGACCAGCGAGAAGCCGGCGATCACCGAGATAAAACCCTCGTCGCGGCGGGCCCGCAGATAGCGGAGGGCGATCAGGCGCTCGACGGCGGCAAAGGCCATGATGCCTGCGGATCAGCCGAAGCGGGCGAGAACTTGCTCGGCGGCGAGTTCTTCGCGCGCACCGGTCTTGCGGTTCTTGATCTCGAACTTGCCGGCGGCGAGCCCCTTGGGACCGACAATCACCTGCCACGGCGTGCCGATCAGATCCATGTCGGCGAACTTGGCACCAGGGCGCAGATCGCGATCGTCATGCAGCACGGCCACGCCCTTGGCGGTGAGCGCGTCATAGAGCTTCACGCAAGCTCCCGAGACCGCTCCGTCATCGGGCTTGAGATTCACGATGGCGACTTTGAACGGCGCCACGGACTCCGGCCAGACGATGCCGGCATCATCGTGGCTCGCCTCAATGATGCCGCCGACGAGGCGTGACACACCGATGCCATATGACCCCATCTCGACCGTGATCTGTTCGCCGCCGGGGCCCGCCACAACCGCGTTCATCGGCTTCGAATACTTGGTTCCGAAGTAGAAAATGTGACCGACTTCGATCCCTCGTGCGGCAAGCCGTTCGCCCTCCGGTATCTGCTCGAAGGCGTTCTTGTCGTGCATTTCGTCGGTCGCCGCGTAGAGCGACGTCCATTCGTTGACGATCGCCTGCAGGTCGGTTCCGTAGTCGATCTTGCGGCCGAGAATGTCCTTGTCGACCAGCCCCTTGTGGCAGAACACGGCGCTCTCGCCGGTGTCTGCCAGGATGATGAACTCGTGGCTCAGGTCGCCACCGATCGGGCCGGTGTCGGCCCGCATCGGGATCGCCTTCAGGCCCATGCGCGCGAAGGTTCGGAGGTATGCCACGAACATTCTGTTGTAGGAATGGATCGCGCCCGCTTTGTCGATGTCGAAGGAATAGTTGTCCTTCATGAGGAACTCGCGCCCCCGCATGACGCCGAAGCGCGGCCGAACCTCGTCCCGGAACTTCCACTGGATATGATAGAGGTTCTTCGGCAGGTCCCGGTAGCTCTTCACGCCATCGCGGAACAGAACCGTGATCATTTCCTCATTGGTCGGGCCGTAAAGCATCTCGCGGTCATGGCGGTCCTTGATGCGCAGCATCTCGGGGCCGTAGGCGTCATAGCGGCCGCTCTCGCGCCACAGGTCGGCCGACTGGATGGTCGGCATCAGCACTTCCTGCGCGCCCGAGGCGTCCTGTTCCTCGCGCACGATGCGCTCGATGTTCTTCAACACCCGAAAGCCAAGCGGTAACCAGGCATAAATGCCGGCGCTTGTCTGTCGAATCAGGCCCGCCCGCAGCATCAGGCGATGGGAAACGATCTGCGCCTCCGAAGGGTTTTCCTTCATGGTGGGCAGGAAATATTGGCTCATGCGCATGGCGGCGGACTGTAGGGAACGGCTCCCGCAAAGGCAAACCTGGGCCGAATTGTGCGACCCGGACTCTGGTTTTGCACAGGACTATGCCCGCACACTGCGACAATCGACGGGCGACAATCGACGGGCCACAATCAAGGGGGGAGACCGCGAATGCTCGAACAAGTCTTCAAGCTGAGCGAGAACAAGACCAACGTGCGGACAGAGGTCGTGGCCGGAATCACGACGTTCCTGACGATGGCGTACATCATCTTCGTCAATCCGAACATCCTCAGCACCACCGGCATGCCGTTCGGCGCGGTCTTCGCGGCAACCTGCCTGGCAGCGGCCGTGGGCACCCTGCTGATGGCCTTTCTGGCCAACTATCCGATCGCCCTGGCGCCCGGCATGGGCCTCAATGCCTACTTTGCCTTCGTCGTGGTCGGCGCGATGAAATACAGTTGGCAGGTCGCGCTGGGCTGCGTGTTCATTTCCGGCATCATCTTCTTCATCATCAGTGCGCTGCCCATCCGGGAATGGATCGTCAATGCGATCCCCAAATCCCTCAAGATGGCGATCGCGGCGGGCATCGGTCTTTTCCTTGCCCTGATCGCACTGGAAAACGCCAAGATCGTCGTCGCCCACCCGGTGACGCTGGTGACGCATGGCGACCTTGCCTCCTGGCCGGTCCTCATGGCGGTTCTCGGCTTCGCCCTGATCGTCGCGCTCGAACACCGCAAGGTGATCGGCGGGGTGATCATCGGCATCCTCGCGGTGACCGTGATTTCGATCTTGGCCGGCAAGCAGAAGTTCGGCGGGGTCTTCGACATGCCGCCATCGGTGGCGCCGGTGTTCCTGCAGATGGACCTTGCCGGCGCCCTCAGCGTCGGCCTGGTGACCGTGGTGTTCGCCTTCCTCTTCGTTGACCTGTTCGACAATACCGGCACGCTGATCGCGCTCGCCCATCGCGGCGGATTCATGCGCCCCGACGGCACGGTGCCCCGCCTGCATCGTGCGCTGATGGCCGACAGCGGCGCTGCGATGATCGGCGCCGCGATTGGCACGTCGACCACCACCAGCTACATCGAGAGCGCCTCTGGCATCAATTCGGGCGGCCGCACCGGCCTCACCGCACTCACGGTGGCGGTGCTGTTCCTGCTGGCCCTGTTCATCGCTCCGCTCGCCGGCTCGATCCCGCCCTACGCAACCGCACCAGCCCTGCTCTACGTCGCCATCCTGATGGCGCGCGGCTTGGCTGAGATCGAGTGGGACGACATCACCGAAGCGGCGCCCGCGGTGATCACGGCGATCGCGATGCCGTTCACCTTCTCGATCGCCGAAGGCATCGCGTTCGGATTCATCTCTTACGCCGGCATCAAACTGGCGGCAGGTCGATATCGCGACATCCATCCGGCCGTCGGAATTCTCGCTGTCCTGTTTGTGATCAAATATCTGTACATCAAGTAGTCAGACGACGACTGCGGACATTTGCATGTCGTCGAACGACCGATGGCCAGAAGAATCGTTCCGTCAATACGGGGCGATCGAAATAAAAGGTCTTGGCAAGCCGCAGGGCGGCAGGTACACAGCCTACGGCTTGGGCTTGGCCCGAGTTTAGGGAGGAGAGCGGCATAAGCCGCCTGCGAAGAGTTTCGGGGT
>CAWUOG010000332.1:0-3756 GCA_963923875.1 uncultured Alphaproteobacteria bacterium | reverse complement strand
AGAACGAGGTGTTCGCGCTGGAGAACCGCTGCCCGCACAAGGGCGGGCCGCTCAGCGAGGGCATCGTCCATGGCAGGCTGGTGACCTGCCCGCTGCACAACTGGGTGATCGGGCTGGCCGATGGCCAGGCGACCGGCGCCGACAAGGGCTGCGCGCGGCGCTTCCCGGTACGGCTCGAGGGCGAGCGCGTGTTGCTGAACGTCAGACGTTGAAGCGGAAGTGGAAGACGTCGCCGTCTTTCACGACGTATTCCTTGCCTTCGAGTCTGAGCTTGCCGGCATCGCGGGCGCCCGCTTCGCCGTTCAGCGTGACGTAGTCGTCGAAGGCGATCGTCTCGGCGCGGATGAAACCCTTCTCGAAGTCGGTGTGGATCACGCCGGCGGCTTCCGGCGCGCGCGCCTCGCGGCGCACCGTCCAGGCGCGGGCTTCCTTCGGGCCGACCGTGAAGAACGTCACCAGGTCGAGCAGCGCGTAGCCCGCGCGCACGACACGGGCGAGGCCGGTTTCCTTGAGTCCGAGGCTCGCGAGATACTCGCCCTGGTCCTCGGCCGGCAGTTGCGCCACCTCGGCCTCGATCGCCGCCGAGATCACCACCGCCGGCATGCCGCGGCCCTTGGCCCACGCCTCGGCCTTGGCGCTGTGGGCATTGCCGGTCGCGGCCGCGGCTTCCTCGACGTTCAGCACGTACATCATGGGCTTGGCGGTGATCAGCTGCAGGCGGGCGAACACCGGCCGCTCCTCGGCCGTCAGGTCGGCCTCGCGGGCGGCCTTGCCGTCGCGCAGCACTTTCAGCGCCTTGGCGACCACCGGGGCCTCGGCCGCGGCTTCCTTGTCGCCGCCCTTGGCGCGCTTCTCGAGGTTGGGCAGGCGCTTCTCGAGGGAATCGAGGTCGGCCAGCATCAGCTCGGTCTCGACGATCTCGGCGTCGCGCACCGGGTCGACGTTGCCCGAGACGTGGGTGACGTCGCCGTCCTCGAAGCAGCGCAGCACGTGGGCGATGGCGTCGACCTCGCGGATGTTGCCGAGGAACTGGTTGCCGAGGCCCTCGCCCTTGCTGGCGCCCTTCACCAGGCCCGCGATGTCGACGAATTCGAGCTGGGTGTTGACGATCTTGGCCGAGGTCGCGATCGCGGCGAGCTTGTCCAGCCGCGGGTCGGGCACGGCGACGCGGCCGACGTTCGGCTCGATGGTGCAGAACGGGTAGTTGGCCGCCTGCGCCGCCTGGGTGGCGGTCAGCGCGTTGAACAGGGTCGACTTGCCGACATTGGGCAGGCCGACGATTCCGCAGTTGAAACCCATGACCCTTACTCTTTCAGATTCAATCTCGCCGGCAGGTCCGGCGGCGGGGCGAGATGCGCCACCTTGCTCATGTATCGTTCGTCGGCCTTGGCGCCGCCTTCGACCAGCAGGGCCGATTCTTCGGCCAGGGCCTGCAGCACCCTGGGCAGCCAGCCGGTCTTGGCGTCACGCTCGTCGGGCTCGAAATCCCGCAGCACCCAGTTCAGCACCAGGTCCTTGTGGCCGGGATGGCCGATGCCGATCCGGACCCTGCGGTAGTCGTTGCCGACATGGGCGTCGATGTCGCGCAGTCCGTTGTGGCCGCCGGCGCCGCCGCCCTTCTTCATGCGCACCCGGCCGGGCGCGATGTCGAGCTCGTCGTGGAAGACGACCAGGCGCTCGAGCGGCACCTTGAGGTACCGCACGGCCTCGCCGACCGCCTTGCTCGACTCGTTCATGTAGGTCTGGGGCTTCAGCACGATGGTGCGTTCGCCGCCCAGATGGCCCTCGGTCACCAGCCCGTTGAAGCGCTCGCGCCAGGGCGGGAAGACACGGCGGCGGACGATCTCGTCCACCGCCATGAATCCCACATTGTGCCGGTGCCCCGCATAGCGCGGCCCGGGATTGCCGAGCCCGACCAGCAGAAGCATCGGTCCTGCCGGCGTTTACTTCTTCGCCGGAGCCGGAGCCTTGCCGCCCGCCGCGGGGGCTGCACCAGCCGCCGGCGCCGCGCCAGCCGCCGGAGCCGCACCGGCCGCCGGAGCCGCACCCGAAGCCGGGGCCGCGCCTTCGGTCGCTGCCGGCTGACCGGACGAGGCCGCCGCCTGCGCCGCCGCTTCGGCAGCCGCTTCGCGCACGACCGTCGGGGCGGCGATCGAGGCCACCGTCGGGTTCTTGTCGCGCGTCACCATGCGCACGCCCTCGGGCACCTTGAGGGCCGAGAGGTGGATGGAGTGGCCGATCTCGAGGCCGGTCAGGTCGACCTCGAAGAACTCGGGGATGGTGGCCGGCTTGGTACGCACGGTGATCTCGTGCATGACCACGTTCAGCACGCCGCCGCGCTTGATGCCCGGGGCGGCCGCCTCGTTCTTGAAATGCACCGGCACCTGGACGGTGATGATCGAGTCCGGGCCGATGCGCAGGAAGTCGAGATGCAGAGGCTTGTCCGTCACCGGATCGACCTGCACGTCGCGCGGCAGGACATCGTGGCCCTGGCCGTCGACGTCGATCGACAGTCGGTGATTGAAGAAACCCTCGCGGTGCATGATGCGCTCGATCGACTTGGGCTCGACCGCGATCATCATCGGGGGCTGCTTGTCGCCGTAGATCACGGCGGGAATGAGTCCATCGCGACGGCTGGAACGGGCGCCCCCTTTGCCGGCCCGGTCCCGCTTCCTCGCGACGACCTTGGTCGTCTCTGCCATTTCAACTTCTCCTAAATCCTGAGGTTAAGGTTGCTCTCTCTTCATCGCGGCGTGGCCTCCAGGGGTGCCAAATCGCCGGATCTCCAAAATTCCGGAAACTCTCCTAGTCCCACAAGCTCGACACCGAGGACTCCTCGGAAATCCGCTTCATCGCCTCGGCCAGCAGCGAGGCGATGCTGAGCGGCTTGACGTTCGGCGAGATCCGCACCGCCTCGGTCGGCATGATCGAATCCGTGATGACCATCTTCTCGATCGGCGAGGCCGCGACGCGGGCCACCGCGCCGCCCGACAGCACGCCGTGCGTGACGTAGGCGCAGACCGACCGGGCGCCATGATCCATCAGCGCCACCGAGGCATTGCACAGCGTGCCGGCCGAATCGACGATGTCGTCGATCAGGATGCAGTCGCGACCCTTGACGTCGCCGATCACGTTCATGACCTCGCTGACGCCCGCCGCCTCGCGGCGCTTGTCGATGATCGCGAGCTCGGCGTCGATGCGCTTGGCGATGGCGCGGGCACGCACCACGCCGCCGGTGTCGGGCGACACCACGGTCAGCTTGCGGTCGGGCAGCGTGTCCTTGATGTCCTTGGAGAACACCGGCCCGGCGAACAGGTTGTCGACCGGAATGTCGAAGAAGCCCTGAATCTGGCCGGCATGCAGGTCCATGGTCAGCACGCGATCGGCGCCGGCATGGGTGATCAGGTTGGCGACCAGCTTGGCCGAGATCGGCGTGCGCGGACCGGTGCGGCGGTCCTGGCGGGCATAGCCGAAATACGGGATCACCGCCGTGATGCGCCGCGCCGACGAGCGGCGCAGCGTGTCGATGATGATCAGCAGCTCCATCAGATGGTCGTTCGCCGGGAAGCTGGTCGACTGCAGGATGAACATGTCCTCGCCGCGGACGTTCTCCAGCACCTCGACGAAAATCTCGTTGTCGGAGAAGCGGCGAATGTTGGCTTTGACCAGCGGCAGCGCCAGCTTGGCCGAAATCGCTTCCGCCAGCGGACGATTGCTGTTGCCTGTCAGGATTTTCATAGTTAAGCCGTTGATCTC
>CAWUOG010000331.1:0-3768 GCA_963923875.1 uncultured Alphaproteobacteria bacterium | reverse complement strand
GGACCTGCCGTCGCTTCGACCAGCGAGACCGTGCCGATGATCGTGCAGGTCGAACCGCCGATCTCCTTCCTGGCGCCGCTCGTCAGAAGGTGCGGCCAGACATGACGGACCGACTCTACCGTCGAGACGATGTCGACGTCGATTGCCTGGCGCCAGCCCTCCTTGGAATCGGCCGTGCCCAGCGCACTGACATTGGCGACGAAGTGATCGATGCCGCCACCGGCCGCAAACGCGTCGATCCACTTTTTGAGTGCAACGTCATTGGTGACGTCGAGCGCGGTGCCTTCGACACGGGCCTGGCTGGCGCGCCATTCCTGCTCACGTTGCTTCACCAGGGCCGCGTCCCGGGCGCAGAATGCGACCACGGCGCCCTCGGCCACGAAGGCGTCGATGATCGCGCGGCCGATGCTCTTGGTGCCGCCGGTCACCAGTACGCGTTTGCCCTTGAGCCCCAAGTCCATGTTTCCTCCGCCTCCGACGCTCGCTAATAAGGCCGGTATGAAGCCATTCGATCTCAGCGGCAAGACAGCCCTCGTGACCGGCGCGTCGTCGGGGCTGGGCGAGCATTTCGCGCGCTGTCTCGGTGCTGCCGGTGCCTCCGTGGTGCTCGCAGCGCGGCGCGCCGAGCGACTGACGGCTCTTCAGGCGGAACTGGCGGGGAAGGGCATTGCGGCGAGTGCCGTCGCCCTCGACGTCACATCGGCCGACTCGATCGCGGCGGCCCTCGAGGCTGCAGGGCCCGTCGACATCGTGGTCAATAATGCCGGCATTTCGATCGTGAAGCCGGCGCTCGACATGCCGGAGCAGGACTGGGACTCGGTCGTGAACACCAATTTGCGCGGGGCATGGCTGGTCGCACAGGGCGCGGCCAAGCGCTGGGTCGCCGCCAAGAAGCCCGGCGTGATCGTCAACATCGCCTCGATCCTGGGGTTGCGCACGATCGGTCAGGTCGCGCCCTACAACGCGTCCAAGGCCGGGCTCATCCATCTCACGCGCGCGTTGGCCATGGAGTGGGCGCGCTACAACATCCGGATCAATGCAATCTGTCCGGGCTACATCGAGACCGAGATGAACAGCGCTTTCTGGAAGACACCGGGCGGTCAGAAGCTGATCGACCGCATCCCCCAGCGGCGCATCGGCAAGCCCGAACATCTCGACGGGGCGTTACTGCTGCTCGCGTCGGATGCCGGTGAATTCATGACCGGCAGCGTGATCACCGTCGATGGCGGCCACACCGTCAATTCTCTGTAGTTACCAGCCGTTGATGCGGTCGTAGATCTCGACCACGGCTTTGCCGCCGTCGAGATCGCTATCGACGACGTAGTACTTGTCGTAGGCGGCGGCGGTGATGCAGGCGTGATTGGGCAGGATACGAACGCGCGTTCCGATCGGCATGTTGCCGTACGGCATCGGATCGGCGGCGGCAACGAAGCCATGCTCCTGCGAACATTCGATCACCGCCATCTCCTTGATCGGGGCGTCGACGATCGTTCCGTATCCCACCTTGGGCTGGAATTCCTGGGCCGATATGTCCTTGGAGAGCGCAAGGGCCCCCGCATCGATCAGCATCTGGTTGCGGTGGGGATAGTGGCCGATCACCGAGGCCAGCACTGACAGCGCGAGGTCGCCCGCGCCGCACGATCCGATGAATTCCTGGTCGAGGTCGTTGAACACGTAGACGCCGGGCCGCATTTCCGTGATGCCTTCGAAGTTCTTCGAATGGACGGCCGTCGGCGTCGAGCCGCCCGAGACGATCGGGCAGGGCATGCCTGCGTCGCGGATCTTCTGCGCCGCAGTCACGATGGCCAGACGCTCCTGTTCGGCGATCAGCGCAACACCCTCCGGCGTACTTTGATGATAGGAGTGGCCGGCGTGGGTCATCACGCCCGCCAATTCGACGCCTGGGGCCTCGTGCAGGACGCGGGCAATGTCGAGCAGGCCGGACAAGGCGGGGTAGGGCAGCCCGGCGCGGCCGGCGCCGCTGTCAATTTCGATGAGGACGGAGAATGTGTCGCCGCGCGTCGCTGCCTCGGCGATCGCGCGGGCGACGGCGATGTTGTCGGTGACGCATCGCAGATTGACGCCGCGGCGTCTAATTTCAGCGATGGTAGCCAACTTCGATGGAACGACGCCGACCCCGTACAGGATGTCCTTGAAGCCGCCGTCGGCGAAGTAGCGTGCCTCGGCGAGTGTCGAGACGGTGATGCGGCCGTCGTGACCCTCCGTCGCCATACGGCCGATCTGCACCGACTTGGCCGTCTTGAGGTGCGGCCGCAGCGCCACCCCGGCCTTGGCCATGCGCTCGCTCATCCGCTTGAGGTTGCGGCGCAGGATCGCGCGGTCGAGAATGAGGGCGGGTGTCGGAAGATCGTCGAGGGTTTGCGTGCTCATGATCGCTATTGTTCATGCCGATTGAGAACGAGCGCAAGTTCGTCCTGGACGACCTGTCCGGCACGCTCGAGGCCCGAGTCGCGGCTTGCCCCGGCGTCAGTCGCAGCTACCTCCAGCAGGCCTACCTCGACACGTCCGGATTGCGCATTCGCGCGATCGAATCGGCGGGTGGCACCAAGAGGGTGTTCACTTTCAAGCGGCTTGTCGACGATCAGGTGGTCGAAATCGAGACGGAGATTTCCGCCGACGATTTTCAGCGTCTCTGGATGACGCGCCGCGAATCGCTGCACAAGGCTCGTTACTCGTGGCGCGACGGGCGGTTTCTCTGGGAGGTCGACTTCTTCAAGGCCGACGACGGGTGCACGTACTTCGCTCTCGCCGAGGTCGAGATGCCCGAGACCGAGACCGAACCGCCGTCGCCGCCGGACATTCTGGCGCCTCATGTACTTCTGCTGGCGCCGCGCAACGATCCGCGCTTCACCTCGAAGCGCCTGGCCGACCGTGTTCATGCCGAACAATTGCTGGCGGCGGTCAAGGAAAAGGGGAAGGCGGCGTGAAGATCGCGAAAATAGATACCATCAACCTCAAGGTACCCTTCACCTTCGGTCAGGCGGCGGGCGGTGTGCCGGCACGTACCGGAGCGACCAACAATATCCTGATGGTCAAGGTGCAGACCGACACCGGTATCACGGGCTGGGGCGACGCGTTCTGCTACAACTGCACCGACGCGGTGAAGGGCGCGATCCACTCGATGGTGGCGCCGCTCGCAATCGGCCGGGATGCCCGAGACATCTCGAAGCTCTCACGCGACCTGCAGCAGGAACTGCACCTGTTCGGCCGCTACGGCATCACGATGTTCGCGCTATCAGGTCTCGACATCGCGCTGTGGGACATTGCGGGCAAGGCGGCCAATCTGCCGCTGCATCGGCTGCTGGGCGGAGCGGGGCAAGCCTCGCTGCCGGCCTACGCCAGCCTCCTGAAGTACAAGGACCCTGAGCGGGTCGCGGCGCGCACCAAACTCGCGATCCAGCAGGGTTATCGGCACATCAAGCTGCACGAGACGGAGGTTGACGAAGTACGTGCCGCGCGTGAGGCGGCAGGCTCCGACGTAAAGATCATGGTCGATACCAACTGTCCCTGGACGCCCGAACAGGCACACGAGATGACCCTGAAGCTACGGCCCTACGACATGCACTGGCTCGAGGAGCCGATTTTTCCGCCCGAAGACTTCCAGGCTATCGCCAGATTGCGCAGCAGCACCGGCGTGGCGATGGCGGCGGGGGAGAACAATTGCACGTCGTTCCAGTTCCGCGAGATGTTTGCAGCCGGCGCGGTCGACTACGCCCAGCCGAGCGTCACCAAGGTCGGCGGCATCAC
>CAWUOG010000330.1:0-3773 GCA_963923875.1 uncultured Alphaproteobacteria bacterium | reverse complement strand
GACCGGGGGGGGCGACGTCTGGCATCATTGGTTGTGCAATTGGACAATCGCGGAAAAAGCGGCCCTCGGGGAGTCTCACCAAAGCGTCTCCCCGGACCCGGCGCAAAGCGCTAGACTGCGGCCAACAGGAGGAACTGCCTATGGACAAGCCGGTCACCCCGCGGGGCGTCAACCACCTCGTGCTCAATGTCCGTGACATCGAGGAAAGCCATAAATTCTGGACCGAAATCGTCGGTTTCAAGCAGGTCGGCCAGCTCACGCCACGGCCCGACCGCCCGAATCCGCCGAAGATGCGCTTCTATTCGGGCGTGCGCGAGGACGGCACCAGCCACCATCACGACGTCGCCTTGGTGGAAAACCGCGATCTGCCGGCGCCGCCCAAGGAATGGTCGATGTTCGGCATGCCGGTCGCGGTCAACCACATCGCCATCACCATGCCGAGCCGCGAGGCTTGGCTGCAGCACCTCGCTTACCTGCAGAAAAAGGGCGTGAAGTTCGACCGCCGCGTAGAGCACGGCATGACCCACAGCCTCTACATCCACGATCCCAACGGCTATGGCGTCGAGTTTGTCTACGACTTGCCCAAGGAAATCTGGAAGGACGACATCAACGGCGCGCTGAACTACGTGAAGGTGTTGCCGACCGAGGGCGCCGAGGCGCTCGAGGACCGCACCCAGGCCGACGGCATCCCGACCTTCAAGCAGGTCGCGGCGGAGTAGTCCCTCCGCGGCTTGGACAGGCGCGTCGCTTCAACATCACGGCGCGCGTCACGGCTTGCGCGGTCTTGGCGTCTTCGGTTCCGGCGCGGCCTGCCAGTTCACGCCATCCATCGTCCTGAGGACGGCCTTGGCGGCGGTCGGCGTGGCGCCGTCCTCGCCCAGCCAGGCCGGCCAGGCCTCGTCTTCCAGGATCGCCGGCATGCGCGGGTCGTCCTCACGCGGCTTGATCGTGCGGCGGATGAGATCGTTCGCCGGCACCGTCACCATGACGCAGGCCAGCATCGGCGCCGGCAGGTCGGCGATCTCGAACCGCCGCCAGACGAAGGCGAAGCCGCGCGGCCGGCCGTCGCGCGGATCGATCGTCCATTGCCTTGTCTCGGTCTTGCCCGATGGCTTCTCCACCTCCTCGCCCTCGTTGAAGGTGCGGAACACGACGATGCCGCGCTGCCCGGCCTGGAACGGCGTGCGGAAGGGCTCCTTGGCCTCGATGGTTTCGGCGCGTCCGTGGATCGGTCGCGGCCGCCGCCAGTCGCGCGGATCGGGAAAGCCCCAGCGCATCCGGACCAGCTGCCGCTTGCCCGCCTCGGCGTTCCAGACGATCACCGGCAGCAGGCCGTTGACGCGATAGGTGACGACCGAGTCGTTGCCGCCGTCGCTCCCCGCGGCATCGCCGCCGGTCTCCGTCAGCGCCTGCGAGAAGGCGACGACCTCGCTCCAGGACGACATGGCCGTGAACTTGCCGCACATGAGCGGACGGTATCATCGCAGCCGGTGGTACAGTAGCGACATGCGCGTCCGTCATCTCTTCCTGGCGCCGATCGCGGTCTTTCTTCTCCTTGCCGGTGTCGCGGCGTCGGCCGTGGCGCAGCAGCAGGTGCGGGTGAAGATCGACGGCGGCACGCCCGACTCCCGGTTCGACCTCCCGGCGCAGCTCTTCCTGCCCGCGAAGACTCCAGCGCCCGCGGTCGCGATCTTCCATGGTTGCGGCGGCATCGGGGCGAACAACACGCGCATGGCCGAGCTGCTGAAGGGCTGGGGCTATGCTGCGCTGGTGGTCGACAGCTTCTCCTCGCGTGGCCTCAGGGACGTCTGCGGCCGCAACTGGCCGACCCAGGCCGATGCGGAGAAGCGCGCGCTCGACATCGACGCCACCGGCCTGTGGCTCCGCGACCAGAAATGGGCCCTGCCGACGCGCCACGCCTTCATGGGCTATTCCTACGGCGGCGGCGTCGGCCTGTTGCGCGTGCTGACCGCGCGCACCGACATCCGCGTGCCGACAGGGTGGCGCGCCGCGGTGCTCGTCTATCCCGATTGCGGACTGGGCGAGGCGATCGGCGCAACGTTGCGGCCGCGCCTGCCGACCCTGATGGCGATGGGCGCGCTCGACGACTGGACGCCGGTCAGGCAGTGCGAGGCACTGCTCGATCGCATCAAGGCCGACCGCGACCTGATCGAGACGCGGATCTATCCCGACGCCCGTCACAGCTTCGACGCGCTCGGTCTGCCGGTGCGCTATCTCGACGGCGTCGGCAACCGCAGCAAGCCGGGCGGCTGCTGCGGCGCGCACTACGGCGCCAACGAGGCGGCGTGGAAGGCGTTCGTGGCGGATACCAAGGCGTTTCTCGCCAGGCATCTGGCGCCGTAGGCGCGACTAGATCGTGCCGACGCCCATGCCGCCGTCGACGCGCAGGATCTCGCCGGTGATGAACTGCGCTTCGTCGGAGGCCAGGAACAGGACCGCGTAGGCGGTGTCCCATCCGGTGCCCATCTTGCCGCGCAGGGGCACCATTCTGTCGCGTTCGGCGCGGACCTCGGAGGTGGGCCGGCCGGTGGCGCGCGAGATGCCCGATACGGCCATCGGTGTGTCCATGAAGCCCATCATGATCGCATTGACGCGGATGCCGTGGCCCGCGTTCGAGCGGGCGACGCTGGTTGTCAGCCGGTTCACCGCCGCCTTGGAGACCTCGTAGGCGAGCTGCGTCGCACCCGACATGGCGGCCAGCGAGGAGATGTTCACGATCGCGCCGGCCTTCTGCTCGCGCATTGCCGGAATGGCCGCCTTGATGGTCAGCCACATGCCTTTCAGGTTCACGGTCATGATGCGATCGAAGGCCTTCTCCTCCAGACGGTGGGCTGGCGCATCGCCGCCGCCGCCGATGCCGACATTGTTGACCAGGATGTCGATACGGCCGTGGCGCGACCGGGCCTCGGCGACGATGCGGGCGCAATCGGCGGCGCGCGTGATGTCCGCCTCCAACCAGGTCGGGGGCGGCGATCCTTTTTCCTCCGCCACGATGATGTCGGCGGTCTCCCGGGCGCGCGCGCCGATCCGGTCGACGCACAGGACGGTGGCGCCTTCGCGCGCGAGCAGCCGGGCGATCGCCCGTCCGTTGCCGATCGTCTCGCCCTCCGTCTGGCCGGCGCCGACGACGACGGCAATTTTTCCTTCAACACGCTTGGTCATGTCCTGGCCTCTGGCATTCGGCGCCCTTCATGTCGGCGCTATTGGCGATTAAAGGACCATAATAGGGGGCAGGCGGCGATTGCTTCTAGGATCGCCGCGCCATGCAGCGCTCCTTTCGTGCGCATCTTAATCCTCGCCAGACGGGCGGCGTTCATCGCGTCGCGAGCGCTCGATATAATTATGGAGTTATTGAGAACCCCCCGTTGAAGCGATGGACGGCCCAAAAGTGCCACTGCGGCAAAGGCTTAGGCAGCCTCAAGAATTATATAGAGGATCTTTGCTTTTCGGCCGGGGTGCTGTCGGCTTCCCGGACGGACATCGCGCGCGTTGGTGAATCCTGTCGGCCTTCCTCGGTTCGCCCGGTCCGGGCACGTCGCAGGAGGAATCGGGTTGGATGCCGATGGCGTGCGGGTCGAAGGCGATTCCTCCTGCGGAATTTTTTGTGTCGAGCGACCCGCGCGGGCACGTCGAACGGGAAAGCGGAAAGCCCGGCGCGGGTGCGGTTGGCGCTAGCGCGCCCGTCCCTTCGGCAGCACCGCCCGCGGATGGGCGGCGCGATAGACCGCGTTCAGGCGCTCGGCGTCGACGTC
>CAWUOG010000329.1:0-3779 GCA_963923875.1 uncultured Alphaproteobacteria bacterium | reverse complement strand
GTTGGGCGCAGGGAGCGCTCGCATGAAGGCGCCCGAAGCGAAGGGGATGAGTGCGACCGAGGCCGTCAAGGCGATCGAGGGCGGCACGCTCACCTCCGAGAAGCTGGTGCAGGCCTGCCTCGACCGCATCGCCGAGCGCGATCCGGTGGTGAAGGCGTGGGTCCATCTCGATCCCAAGCTTGCTCTGCAGCAGGCGCGCGCCGCCGATCAGGCCAAGGGCGGCCTGTTGCGCGGCATTCCGGTCGGGGTGAAGGACATCATCGACACCTACGACATGCCGACCGGCTGCAACTCGCCGATCTTCGAAGGCAAGGTGCCGTTCAGCGACGCCGCCTGTGTGGCACTCTGCCGTCAGGCCAACGCGGTGATCCTGGGTAAAACGGTGACGACGGAGTTCGCCAACCGCCATCCCGGGCCGACCACCAACCCGCACAATCCCGGCCACACGCCGGGCGGCTCGTCGTCGGGCTCGGCCGCCGCCGTCGCCGACGGGCAGGTGCCGCTGGCGTTCGGGACCCAGACCGGCGGTTCGGTGATCCGGCCCGCCGCCTATTGCGGTGTCGTGGGCTACAAGCCGACCTTCAATGAACTCAGCCGCACTGGCATCAAGATGCAGTGCCCTTCGCTCGACACGCTTGGGCTAATGGCGCGCACGCTCGACGACATCGCGCTGTTTCGCGGTGCCGTTCTGAAACTACCGCCGGTGCCGATCGACCGTGGCATTGCGGCCCCGCGCATCGGCTTCTGCCGCACGCCGATCTGGAACGAGGCGAGCACCGACACACACTCGATGCTCGAGGCGGCGGCGAAGAAGCTCTCAGCCGAAGGCGCCACGATCGTCGATGTGGCGTTCGACGCCGCGTTCAACGACATCCTCGACGACCACTCTGCGATCAGCGGCTTCGAGAGCGTGCGCAACTATGCCGACGAGCGGCTGCGCAATCCGGACAAGATCAGCGCGGAGCTGACCGAAGTGCTGAAACGCGGCGCCGCCGTCACTTTCGAGCGCTTCGTCGCCGCGCAGCGCAAGGCGGTCGCCTTCAAGGCACATGTCGATTCGCTGTTCGACAAGGTCGATGCACTGATCTGCCCCAGTGCGCCCGGCGAGGCGCCGGCCGGCGTCGAGTTCACCGGAGATCCGCGCTTCAACTCGATATGGACGCTCGCCGGCACGCCCTGCGTGACCCTGCCGTGGGGCGCCGGCGCCAAGGGGCTGCCGCTTGGCTTGCAGCTGGTTGGGCTGCGTCACGAGGACGACAAGCTGCTCTCGATCTCCGCCTGGGTGAATTCACATGCCTAAGATCGACGGCCAGCGCCTGCTCACAGACCTGCGTCGCATCGCGGAGTTCGGGCGCTACGAGACCGGGGTCCATCGCCCGCATCTGTCGCCGCAGGACATCGAAAGCCGGCATTGGCTGGCCGGGCGCATGAAGGAGGCGGGACTGGAACCCGTCATCGACGGCATCGGCACCGTGATAGGCCGCAGCACCAAGGCCGGGCCGCGGCTACTGGTGGGCTCCCACTCCGACACCCAGCCGCGCGGCGGCTGGCTCGATGGCGTGATGGGTGTGATTTACGGACTCGAAGTGGCACGTGCGCTGGCTGAGGATCCCGCGACGGCGCATCTCGCGGTTGACGTTGCCTCGTGGGCGGACGAGGAGGGGCACTGGGGCCAGATGTTCGGCAGCCACTCCTTCATTGGCCGGCTGGAGGACAGCCAGATCGATGCCGCGCGGCACCGCGAAGACGGCACGCCGATGCGCGAAGCGCTGAAGGCGGCGGGGCTGGAGGGCAAGAAGCGCGAGATCATCAAGGACGGCGAGTATCGCTGCTACCTCGAAGCCCATATCGAGCAGGGCGGCCTGCTCGAGGCGAGCGGCAAGCGGATTGGCGTGGTTACGGCGATCGTCGGCATCTACGTCTACCGGCTCTCCTTTGGCGGCATGCAGAACCATGCCGGCACGACGCCGATGCCGATCCGCAAGGATGCCGGAGTCGCCATGATGCGGCTCTACAACGACGTGATGGCACAGTTCCCCAAAGTGTCGGGCCCGCGCAGCGTCTGGACCGTCGGAAAGATGTCGGTCGAGCCGGGCGCGCCCGCGATCATCCCCGGCAAAGCCGAGATGGTGCTGCAGTTTCGCGATGCCGATCCCGCGGTCCTGATCGCCTTCGAGACGCTGCTGCACGAGATCGTGGCGGCACACGACATGGCCGGACCGTGCAAGGTCGAGTGCGTGAACCTCTCGCGCACCATGCCGGCGCCGATGGAAGAACGGCTGCTCGAGGCGATGGATGAGGCGGCCGCGCGCCACGCGCCCGGCAAGCACATGCGCATGCCGTCAGGCGCGGGCCACGACGCTCAGATCCTGGCGCAGAAGGTGCCCGCGGCGATGCTGTTCGTGCCGTCGATCGGCGGTATCTCGCATCATTTCACCGAGAATACGGAAGACGCCGATATCGTGCTCGGCTGCCAGGTCTTCGCCGACGCGGTGGCAAAGATCCTGCAGAGCAATTAGTTGCCGAGAATGTAGCGTGCGTAGGCGCCGCGCTTGTCGGGCGGCAGTTTGGCCGGCACCTGGTTGAGCTTGAGTTCGACGTCGCAGCTCACGTCGTTGGAAAGGCTGCCGAAGCTGTTCAGCTTGTCGAAATCGGGCTTGGTGAAGCCGGCTTCCTGCAACATCGTGCCCATGGCCTGCAGGTTGGGCATCGTGGGATTGCCGTCCTTGCGGGCGTGACCGCTGCGGTACGCGGCTTCCATTGCCGCGACCAGCTTCTTGTAGAGTTCCTGGCCCTTGGCATCGAGCTTCGCGACATCCTTGATGCCGCCGAGCGAGAACTCGCGACAGGCCGCGGTGTTGGTGGCGCGCAGGTGCTGAACCAGCTCGGCACGCGCGGCCATGGCGGCCAGAAGGGTGGCATCGTCGGCGCGGCGGACCGCCGGGGCGATGAATTCCTGGCGCAGGCCGTTGACGATCAGCATCGGCCGGGTCGGGCCCTGCGTCGTCGGATTGGTCGCCTCTTCCGCAATGGCCTCGCGCAGCCGGTTGACCACGCTCGACTCGTCGGCAATCACCAGGCCGACCAGGGGCAGGCTACGCATTTCGGCAAGCGCCAGGGCGGCGGGAGAATAGGTGCGATTGTACCACCAGGTGCCGCCCGCGATCGCGATGGCCAGCCCGACCACGACGCCGGCGCCGACCAGCAGTGTGTGGAGCTTGATTTCGGGGCGCTGTACTGGCTCGCGATGGCGCCGCCGGCGCCGTTCGCCGCCGCCTTCGCCTTCGGTCTCGTTCTCGAGGGCTTCCTCACCATGGCGCTCTTCGTCCGGGGAGCGCTCCCGGCTGGAGCGCCGACGGCGTCGCCTGCGCCGCCGCTCCTCGCTGTAGTCGTCCGATGCCACGTCTATCCCTCTGGGGCCGGATGGCTTCCCCGTGAATTCTACCCTGCAGCATCGTGAGGCTGGCGACAAGGCGCAGAGATAGTTGCATTAAGGGGGCGCCGTCCCCGTAAGGCCCCTGGCGGCCGGCCTGCGGTTCAGCCCTTCGGAGTGTGGCGTTCCATGAAAGCCCGCACCCGGCGAATAGACTCTTCGAGGTATTGCGGACCGCGCCAATCCCTCTGAACCTCGAGGTCGGGGGCGAGAGCGGCGATCTCCTCGCTGGTCCTGGCGGGGTGTGGTTTGTCATTGCCCGGTTGCAGAAGCATTGGCGTGTGACAGTTTTTCACGAATTCGCGTGTCACCGAGAAGACGAAATCCGGGCCGAACATGTTCCTGC
>CAWUOG010000328.1:0-3780 GCA_963923875.1 uncultured Alphaproteobacteria bacterium | reverse complement strand
TCGCGGTCGGGGTCGGTGGCGAGATAGAGCTTGCCGCCCTTGGTGATGGCCTTGGCGATGGCATCCAGGCGCTTTTGGGAAGCCGAATCGACCTCCCAGTCCATGGCGAAGTCCTCGTCAGGACGGACAGAACCGTCCTTGGGCGGCAAATCGCGCACATGGCCATAGGAAGCCAGCACGGTGTAGCCGGGGCCGAGGTACTTCCCAATGGTCTTTGCCTTGGCCGGGGACTCGACGACCAACACGTCCATCGCCGGAACCTGCTCCAGTAAAACATTAAAGTCCGGAGATAAGTAACTGATCTAAATCAGAGATACTCGGTTACCCCGGTGCCTCTCCAGGCGGCCTTCCAGCTCCAAAGCCAGCAGGACCTCCGCCACGGTGGCGGCGGACACTTGGCAGCGGCGTACCAATTCGTCAACCGCAGTCGGGGTCGATCCCAGTGCTTCGAGTACTTTTGCAGTATCTATGTCATCGGATTTCCGCCCCGCTTTTTCAACGGGTTGGCGGGTGGAGTGCGGCAAACCCATCACACTCAAAATATCGTTCTCGTCACGGACGAGAATGGCCCCGTCGCGAATAAGGGAATTGGATCCGGCATGGCGAGTGTCCATCGGGGAGCCGGGCATGACGAACACATCCCGACCTTGGTCGGCCGCCCGTCGGGCCGTGATCAGAGAGCCCGATCTTTCAGCCGCTTCTATGACTACCACGCCCCGCGCCAGGCCACTCACAATGCGATTGCGCCGAGGGAAGGCGCGCGCCACGGGGGCCACTCCGGCGGACGATTCGGCGAGGATCAAGCCGCGCTCGGCAATCTCGCGATGGAGGGCGGCATTCTGCGGTGGGTAGATCTGATCGGCGCCACCAGCCAGAACGGCCACTGTACCCGTGGGCAGTGCGGCACGGTGGGCTGCCGCATCGATACCGCGCGCGAGACCTGAGGCGATTACGAACCCGGCTGCGCCCAAGGCCTTGGCGAGGTGCTCGGCGAAGCGTTGACCGGCCGCGGAGGCATCGCGCGCACCGACGATCGCCAGTATCGGCCGCGCGATAAGGGCGAGATCCCCTACGGCCGTCAAAACTGGTGGCGCATCGGGGACCTGGGCGAGCGGCTCCGGATAGGCGGGATCTCCGAACACCAAGAACCGGCCGTTTAGGGCTTCGATGGACTTTAGTTCGTCCAGGATGGCGGCTTCCGGTGCCGCCGAGATCTCCCGGCAGGCTGCGGCCGCCGAGCCAAAATGTGCCAGGGCCTCATGGAAGGAGATCGGGCCGATTCGCGGGCTGCGCGCCAAGCGGATGCGGGCGAGACGTTCGGCCGGATCCAACTCCGGCCTCGGCGGGCCGTCGAACATGCGCGCAGAGTAGCGAGATATATGAGTATGTAAATCAACCCAAAGTTGTAATTCGACGACACCAAAGTGCGATCGCGGCGCCGAGCACCGACAACAGCAAGGCCAGCGGGCCAAATCCGCCAAATCCGCCGAAGCTCAGGATTATCGCACCCAACCCGGCCGCGCCTATCCAGCCGACGCTGGCCGATGCGCCCTGATAGCCCAAGACCGTGCCCCGGACTTGCTCCGGTACCGCCGCCAGGCTCGCCATCAGCGAAGGCCGGCCAAGAGCGTTCGCCAGAACATAGACGAAGCCCAGCACGATCGAGACCGTGGCGTTGGGATGCCAAAAGAAGACCGCGAGTGCGATGACGCCCGACAGCGCCATGAACACGGCGTAGGTCATCAGCCGGTCATAGAGACGATCAGCGAGCTGCCCGCCCAGGATCGTACCTAGGACATTGCCGACTGCGACCAAGGCCAGCGGCAAGGCAAGTTCGGCGAGCGAAAAGTTGTAAGTCACTTGCAGGAAAGTCGCGAAATATACGACCGCGAGGCCGTAGCAGATGCGCTCGGCGACACCGCTGGCCAGCAGGGCCCAGACGCGAAGGCTGAGTTTGCGTGAGGCAGAGCCTCTTGAGGCGCCGTGTATGGGCTCTATCGCCTTCGGGACCGTGGCGAACAGCGCGATGGTCGTAAGCGCCGCCAGTCCGGCGACGCAGACCAGCCAGCCGCGCCATCCGATCAGCGCGCCGATTGCCGCCGCCATCGGCACGCCGATCACGAGGGTGAGCGATTGGCCGGCCATGACCCAACCGAGCGCACGACCGCGCTGGCGATCTTCGACATGGCTTGCGACTTCCGCGAACAGCAACCCCATGAAGGTGCCACAGGCGCCGCCGCTGATGACGGCCCAGATGGCAAGCACGGCGAAGCTGCTCGAGGTCGCCTGCAGCGCCATGGCAATAGCCAGGACGACCGGGGCGCCGATCAGCAGGCGCCGCCGGCCGAAGCGCTCGGTCAGCCAGCCGCCCATCGCGGAGGTGACGCCCCACGCCGTTGCAGTCAGCGACACGAGATTGGCGACCAGCGGCATCGGCACGCCGAGTTCATGGCTCATTTCGAGCAGGAAAGGTGCGCGTGTCGTTCCGCTCGAACTGGCGGCGAAGCAGCCCAGGCACGAGGCGGCGATCAACGCCCAGGGCATCGCTCGTTCTATTCTGAGAGTGCCTCCGGCATTCACGCGCGCGGACCGTAACGGTCGCGGCCGCCTCGTGCTATGACAATTCCATGAAAAGCTGGATTGCACTGCTTGCAACGACCGTGCTCGCACTTCCCTCGCTGGCGCAAGACCGCACGCGTCTGCAAGTCTATTCGACCCTCGAGGTCGAGAATATCAATGATTTCAAGAAAGCTTTCGAGGCCGACAATCGGGATATCGAGATCGTCTGGCGCCGCGATGCAACCGGCATCGTGACGGCAAAGATTCTGGCAGAGCAAGGCGCGCAGCGCGGCGATGCCATCTGGGGACTGGCCGTCACTTCGACCATGCTGCTCAAGGCGCGCGGATTGCTCGAACCCTACGCACCCAAGAACGTCGAGGCGTTGAAGCCGTCGTTCCGCGATCCGTCCAATCCGCCGTCCTACACCGGCATGGAGGGCTGGGTTGCGGCGATCTGTTACAACACCGTCGAGGCCCAGAAGCTCGGCCTGACCAAGCCGACCTCATGGTTCGATCTGCTCGATCCGAAGTTCAAGGGTCGGATCACGATGCCCCATCCGGCCTCGTCGGGGACCGGCTACTTCCACGTCTCTGCCTGGATCCAGACCTTCGGCGAGGCGAAGGCCTGGGACTTCATGGATAAGCTGCACGAGAACATCGCCTTCTATGCCCATTCGGGCTCGCAGCCCTGCAAGCAGGCGGCATCCGGCGAGTTCGCGCTGGGCATTTCCGCTGAGACCTCGGCCGCGGACGCGCGTACCAAAGGCGCGCCGATCGAGGGCCTGGTGATGAAGGAAGGCGGCGGCTGGGAAATGGACACCTTCGCGATCCTGAAGGGCACCAAGAATCTCGCTGCGGCACAGCGGCTGATGGACTTCGCCGCCTCGCGCAAGGCCAACGAACTCTATGCCACGTTCGTGAGCCAGGTGGCGATGCCCGGCATCGCCAGCAATATCCCGAACTATCCGCCGGGCGTGGCGGAGTCGATGATCAAGAACGACTTCGCCTGGGCCTCCGAGAATCGCGCGCGGATCATCGCCGAGTGGACACGGCGCTACGAGGGCAAGGCGGCTCCCAAGCGCAACTGAAAACGCGGCATGCGCCAGGCCTCAGAGCGACGGGCCTCCATTGTGCCCTGTCATCGCGGAATCGCCGGCCTTCTGGCCGATCCTGGATTCCGTGCCGGCAAGCAGGCGGGCGATGTTCTCGTGATGGCGCAGG